>NZ_JAPZEI010000015.1 GCF_027257905.1 Coraliomargarita parva | reverse complement strand
GGAGAGGGCAACACCCAAAAAGCTTCGTAAACACCTACAAAAATAATACTAACAACTGTCACCAAGCTCTGACGAAGTGTTACCTATGTCTTGAACCTAAACTGTTACCCATGTCCTGACCCCTCCGTGAAAAAATTAAACTCCAGGTTTCAGGTCTCCGCCCTCATCCTTCAAAAAGAGGCTGCGGCCTCTTTTTAAAAGAACCGGATCGTCTTGCTGCGCATGGCTTCGTGCTCTTCGTCCGTGCAGGCGGCATTGGTCGGCGCGTCCGGCGCGGTCTCGTTCGCCTCCACCAGGCCGTTGCTCAGCATGTAGTTCTCGACCTCCTCGCCGCTGACATCCGCCAGCATCTGACCGTCGATTTCCACGCAAGGGGACAGCGGTTGACCGGATTTCTCCACCATTTCCGCATATTGCTCGGGCTTGTTGATGATATCGCGGTCTTCGTACTCAAGTTGGTACTTTTTCATGATGGCACGGACGCCCATGCTCCAGCCGCAGGTAGGTTTCAGGTAAGCGATGATCTTCATACCCGCTACTTGCGTGCATTTTCCCAGAAAGTCAAGAGGCGCGGGCAGAGGCCGCAGAGGCCTGCGGCCTCTGGAGGGCGGAAGGATGAGACCTGACGAAGCGCGGCAGCGCAGGGCTGAAACCACGAACGGCGTACAACGCCGTGTTTTTGAAACCACGAATTAACACGAATGAGCACGAATGCTTACAACGACGGGTTATTTCGGCGAGGTTTATTGCCCGGCAGCACACAAACCCTAAAAGATGCGGGGTTGTAAGCATAAGCGTGCCATGAGCGGTCATAAGCGGTCTACCTGCCCTGAGCCTGTCGAAGGGCCCGTCAGCGGAAAAGTATGTATGTGATCCGCTTACAACCGGGCGTACAGCTACGGATTTTTTTTAACCCCGCTACGCCTGAAGGCTACGCAGGGCTCGACGCCGCTTATTACCACTTATCACCGCTTCCGCCTTCGTTTACTACGGCGTGACGTGGATCTTACAACGACGGGTTCAATTTGGGAGGATTGCTTCTCATGCACTATCCAATCCCTCAAAGTATACGGCGTTGTAAGCATTAGCGGTCATAAGCGGTTCACCTGTCCTGAGCGAGTCGAAGGGCCCGTCAGCGGAAAACAACACCAGCGATCCGCGTACAACGCTGAAACACTTACAACAACGGTGATTTTGAACCCCGCTACGCGGTAAGCCTCCGACAGAAGCCGCCACTTCGACGAATTGGGCAGGCTCACCGCAAGACGGCCTCGGTCCTGGCATTTCAAAGTTTACTGACGAGTGACCTGAAGGCTGCCGCATGTAACGGCAGGCGTTCGAAAATCTCGATAGCGACGGTCTCGTGGTAGGTATGGGAGGTTAGGTTTCGGTCGCGGACTGTCTGGTTCAGGGCAAGGCAGAGGTCTTCGTCGATCAAGCCGACGCGAAATGCGGTCTCGTAGCAGCCTTTGGGGTAGCGCACTTCCTCCGCATAATCCGCCTTGAGATGGGCTTGCAGCGCTTTCCAGCAAATTTCGGAAGTGAATTCGAAACGCTGGATTGCGGCATCACGGGTCTTTTCATCCTGCACGCCTTCGTCCAGGATGGCCTCCAGCTTGGTCAAAGCCTTCTTTGCCGACGCTAGTTTTTCCATAGGATACCTTCCGCTTCGATGTGCTTCCGAAGGGGTTCAGGTGCTTGATCCAAGTTCACCAGATCGACCGGATAAATGATTTCCGGGTCGTTTCGGAGGGCGTCTTCGAAACGGGAGACCGCGTCCGGGGCAAGGCTCTTGGCGGGCTTGTAGGCCAAGTCGAAGTCACTTCGACGCGAAGCGTCCCCTCGTGCACGCGAGCCGAACAACCAGACTTGAGCGCCGCTCAAGTGCTCTCGGATATGTTGGCTAATCCGTGCTTTGGCCAGCTCGACCGCAGGATGCGGGGCGTCGCTTGTCGGGTTTGCTTGCATAGTCTTAAAGCTAGTCCAGAGACACTCTGAAGCAAATCAATTTTCCTGCAGCAGCCTGACGAAGCGGAGGGCTGAAGGCTGAAAGTACGAACCGTCTCCACTGAAGCTACGACAGTCGAAAGGAATGAAGGTCGCTGGCGACAGACCATCATGCTTACAATGCGGATGGCTTGGAACCCCGCTACGCCCGAAGGCTACGCAGGGCTTAATGCCGTTGTAAGCCAAACCTCCCCAAAATAAACCGTCGTTGTAAGCCATTCACGTTAATTAACGTTCATTAACGGTTCAAAACCAACGTCGTTGTAAGAATTCGTGCTCATTCGTGTCCATTCGTGGTTTCAAAAGTCACGCCGTTGTAAGCCAGACCTCCCCAAAAGAAACCGTCGTTGTAAGCCATTCGTGCTCATTCGTGTTAATTCGTGGTTTCAAAAGTCACGCCGTTGTAAGCCAGCCCTCCCCAACACACCCAGTTGACAAATCAGGCGCGCTCGGATTGGTTCGCGCGGTGTTACTTCCGCCCTTCAGGTCGATCTGTTTCCTGTGCATCGGTTTAGCAGCGTCCGGGGCCCTGAGCGCGGCCCGCGGTCCCGCCTGGAAACCGGAAGCACGCCCGGGCTCGATGCGCCTCCCCCTCAGCGCCATCCGGGAAATCCAGCTCCCCGACGAGACCGCCCCCAGCCTCCAAGCCGCCATCGAGGACCTCCACGCCCTCTGGTCCCAACGCATCAATGGAGACACCCACTCCCTTCAGGTTTCAGCTCTCAGCCCTCATCCTTCAAAAAATTCCCTGAGTCTTGAATTCGACTCCGGCATCCCGACTGGCGGCTTTGTCATCCGGCGGGAGCGCAGCAGCGTCCGCCTGCGGGCCGCCGATACCGCCGGACTGGTGAACGGCGTCTATGCCCTCTGCCACGAGCTGCTGGGGGCACGCTGGTATTGGGCCGGTGAGCTGGGCTTTGAATGGGTGGGCACGCCCCCGCGCTTTTTCCCGGAGGGCGTCTGGCAGGAAGTCCCGGCCTTCGAAATGCGGGCCGCCCACGGCTCCGACCGGACCTGGGACCGCCGCAACCGTCTGGTCGGCGGCTATAGCTTCAACCACAACCTCTCCAAAATCTTCACCGCGGAGCAGTACCAGGCGTACCCGGAAGCCTTTGCCGAGGTCCGGGGCCGGCGCCGGGTCCCCACCGGCAGCGGCAAGTACGACCCGCAGCCCGACTTTACCGCCCCGGAAGCGGTCCGCATCGCGAGCGAGGCCGCCCGCGCCCATTTCGAAGCCCATCCGGACAGCCGCAGTTTTTCCCTCTCCATCAATGACAATGTCCTCTATGACGATTCCCCCGACACCCAAGCGGTGGTGGGGAATGTGTTGAAAGTGGATGGTGGGGAGCTGCACCGAGGGAACCCCTCCGTCGCGCCAAGCGCGCCACCTCCCCTTGGGACCCCTCCGTCGCGCCAAGCGCGCCACCTCCCCTTGGAACCCCTCCGTCGCGCCAAGCGCGCCACCTCCCCTTCTCAAGGGGAGGAGTCCGGAGTCCGGAGTCCGGAGTCCGGAGTCCGGAGTCCGGAGCAGCCAGTCGACTACTTCCGCGGCCGGCCCAACTACACCGACCTCGTCTTCGGCTTCATGAACGAAGTCGCGGAGCAGCTCTTTGATACCGACCCGCCAGAAAACCAACCTTCAACGTTCAACCTTCAACGTTCAACTTTTGCGCCGGCCGAAGGTCGGCGCTACCTGACAGCCCTCGCCTACTACTGGACCGAGCAGTCGCCGTCCTTTCGACTGCATCCGCAGGTGATGCCGGTGCTGACCTCCGACCGGGCGCAGTGGCACGATCCGGACTACCGTGCGCAGGACAAGGCCCTGATTGAGCGCTGGGCCGCCTCGGGGGCGGAAAAGATTGCCACCTGGGACTATTATTTCGGCGCGCCTTATCCCTACCCGCGGCAATTCAACCAATGGATCATCGAAAGCCTGCGCTTCCTTCATGAGGCCGGGGTCGACGTATTTTTCACCCAGCTGTCCCCGGCCTGGGGACTCGACGGCGCGAAGCCCTGGCTGACCGCCGAGCTGCTCCGCGATCCCAACCAGGACGCGGTAGCGCTCCTCGATGAATATTACCAGGCATTCTTCGGCCCGGCCGCCACGCCCATGCGCGAGTTCTACGAGCTGGCCGAAGCCCACCGCGATGCCCATGAAGGCCGCGCCGAATGGATCAAGCTCTACAAGGACGAAGCCGGCATCGAGCTCTTTGGCCCCGACATCCGGACACAACTCCGCCACTGCCTCGACCAGGCCGAAGCCGCCGCCACCGGCACCCCCCGCTACGCCGCCCGGGTCCAAGTCGCCTCCGACGCCTTCCGCTTCACCGAATACTACGCCGCCTACCACCAAGCCCGCAAAGCCCTCCTTGATGCCTTGAGCTTGCCTGCGGCGAGCTTGCCGAATCCGTCACAAGGTATCCCAGATCCCGACTCCCGTATCCCGTATCCCGTATCTCGTATCCCGTATCCCGGCCCCCGCATCCCGGATCCCGTATCCCGTATCTCGACCTTCCTTTCCGCCCGCGAGGCCTACACCACCTACGCCGAGACCCTGCTAAAGGACCCCCTGCACAAGAATTTCCGGCATTTCCGGAGCGTCCCCCAGACCGACCCGCTGCCCTTGCTGCTCCCGGGCCTCGCCACCCAAGCGGAGGCAGTCGACCTCCCGGAGCGCTATCAGGCGGCCTGGTCCATCGCCCGCGCACTGGCCAATCAGCCGGAAGCCTTCCAAAGCCAGACCCTGAATCCGGACCTGCTCCACTCCACCGCCGGCACCCTGCGCTATAATTTCCTCGGCCCCGAGCTGCCCTGGGTGCCGAACTGGTATTTCGATTTTCGTCCGGCGCAGCATTTCGAGGTCGGCCCGGCCCACGGCACCCCCGACCGCGGCATCCGCATCAGCGGCGCCGATATGTGCTCCGTCTTTGCCGATTTCCCGGTCCACCCGGGCGGGACCTACGCCCTCCATGCCCGGATCGCGTATAAGATCAGCCCCGACAACCGCAGCCAGTTGAAACTCAGCTGGAAAAATGCCGCCGGCCGCACCATCCAGGTGGCCTTGCCCCTCCAGCTGCCCAACACCCAGACCGAACAAGCGCTCTCCCTAAGCCTTCCCCTCCAGGCCCCCGACGCCGCCAGCAGCCTCCGCATCCACTTCGTCACCTCCCGGCAATCCCCCGGCGACTTCCTCGAACTACAACGCGTCGACTTCGGCGAAGTCCAGGAACCAAAGTGATGCGTACAGCGACGTGTGTTTGAAACCACTAATGCACACGAATGAGCACGAATGGCTTACAACGCGTGACTTTTGAAACCACGAATTTACACGAATTAGCACGAATGCTTACAAGGACGGTGATTTTGAACCGTTAATTCACGTTAATGAACGTTAATTCTTACAACGACGGTTTATTTTTGGGAGGGGTCATTGCACTACTGTATCAAAACCAAAAATATAAGTGCGGCGTTGTAGGCATCCACGCCACGCCGTAAGGAACGAAGGCGGGAGCGTACATAAGCGGTCATTACCGGTCTACCTGTCCTGAGCCTGTCGAAGGGCCCGTCAGCGGAAACCCTCATCCCAAAATCCCCTCCCCAACCTCGCCCGACAGGGCCCTCTAGCGACCTGCCCAGCGAAGCTCGAAGAGCGAAGAAGGGAGCGGTTGTGTAAAAATTCAAGGAAGTGTATCACACACAAGGCACTCGCACATTCGACGGATTCATTTTGAACCCCGCTACGCCTGAAGGCTACGCAGGGCCAGGCGCCGTTAATGGACGTTAATTGACCCCGCTAAGGCGGGACATGCCACGCCGTAGAGGAACGGAGGCGGGACGCGAGCGCGTGAATGGCTTACAACGCGTGACTTTTGAAACCACGAATGGACACGGATGTGCACGAATACTTACAGCCACGGGTTCATACTTTTGGGGAAGTATTCTGCCCCGCAGTATCTAAAGCCCAATAAAGAGTGCGGCGTTGTAGGCATCCACGTCACGCCGGCTCGTGCGGGCGTAGAGCAACGGAGCCCCAAGGAACGAAGGCGGGAGCGTACATAAGCGGTTCACCTGCCCTGAGCCTGTCGAAGGGCCCGTCAGCGGAAGAGTATGTGTGTGATCCGCTTACAACACTGATTCGTACAACGATGCTTCTTTAGTCAGCTATGTGGACCTCCCTATTCGTAAAGTCCGGCTCAGCCGGAAACCGCTTATTACCACTTATTACCACTTATCTTACAACGACGGATTCAACTTGGGGAGGTCCATTTACCGTGCAGTATCAAAACCAAAAAATATAAGTGCGGCGTTGTAGGCATCCACGCCACGCCGTAAGGAACGAAGGCGGGAGCGTACATAAGCGGTCATAAGCGGTTCACCTGTCCTGAGCCTGTCGAAGGGCCCGTCAGCGGATACCAAAACGCTTCATCCGCTTACAACAAAGCGTACAACGATACTTTTTTTAACCGTTAATGAACGTTAATTTACGTGAATCTTGCACACCGGTTTATTTGGGGGAGGGTTGTGTGCCACTCAACATCCCAACCCCTAAAAAGTATGCGGTGTTGTTAGAATTAACGTTCATTAACGTTCATTAACGGCACCTAGCCCTGCGTAGCCTTCAGGCGTAGCGGGGTCCCAAACCATCCGCGGTTGTAAGAATAATTCTGTGGAGCCACACAGGCATCCATACTTCGCTAATCTTAAAAGTATTTGCTCTTCTCCTAACGGTTTGCTTACTTGTCTCCATGCAAACCATGGAGCTGTTACTGGACTCGCTTCGGCTTGAAGCGCCTTTGGACTTGAGCGGCGACTGCCTGCTGCAAGTGACCGCACACTGGCCGCGACCCGGCATCGCGGCACGCAGCGCCGTGCTGACGCTCAGCTTGAAGAAGGGACGCGTCCGCCTGACCAAGGCGCCCCTGGTGCAACGGCTCCTGCTCAAGGAAAAAGTGGAAGGCCCCTTCGGGCTCCACCTCAGCCTGACACGGCCGCAGCGCTTTCCCGAGCTCGCCTCGCTCGTACGCCTGCTCGCCGGCACCGGCATCGAAAGCATCGGCGACCTGCTGGCCGCCGGCCTGTCCCCCACCGCCCTGCGTCCCCTGCTGCGCGAGCCCTTTGACGCCCTGGCCGAACGCTTCGAAGCGCGCTCCCTCGAGCCCCTCCTCGAAGGCAGCATCGACCTCGACCCCGTAGCCGGCCTGCCCGCCAGCCTGGAGATCCCGCTCAAGCTGAGCCGCAGCTTCACTCAAAGTCAGGTCCCCCCCGGCCCCAAGGCACGCGAGCAACGCAAATCCGCCACCCGCCGCTACCCGAAGGGCAGGCAGGTCGGCAGCTGCAAACTGAACTTCCAATCCTAGTACGCCGCATGAGTCATGCATGCCAGATGATACGGCTGATGCGCTTACAACGACGTGGACTTAACCCCGCTACGCCTAGAGGCTACGCAGGGCTTAACGCCGCCGAGCACGCGGAGGGCGCGGAGGCCTACAACGGATTTTGTTAGTCAGCTACGTGGACCTCTCTATTCGTAAAGTCCGGCTCAGCCGGAAACCGCTTATGTCCGCTCATTACCGCTTATCCTACAACGACGGTTTATTTTTTGGGAAGTACTCTGCCCGGCAGTATCTAAACCCTAAAAGTATGCGGGGTTGTAAGCATAAGCGTACATAAGCGGTCATAAGCGGTCTACCTGCCCTGAGCAAGTCGAAGGGCCCGGCAGCGGAAAAGTATGTATGTGATCCGCTTACAACACTGGTTCGTACAACGATGCTTTTTTTGAACCGCTTATTACCACTTATTACCGCTTATCGTGCACACCGGTTTACATTGGGGAGGGTTCATTGCACTGCTGTATCAAAACCAAAAATATAAGTGCGACGGCTTGAGCGGGCGTAGAGAAACGAAGCCCCTTGTAGGCATTCACGTCACGCCGTAGGAACGAAGGCGGAAGCGTCACATGAGCGGTCATAAGCGGTCTACCTGCCCTGAGCAAGTCGAAGGGCCCGGCAGCGGAAAACAAAACGCTGAAACGCTTACAACTAGGCGTACAGCTACGGATTTTTTTAACCCCGCTACGCCTGAAGGCTACGCAGGGCTCGACGCCGCTTATTACCACTTATCACCGCTTATCTTACAACGACGTATTATTTCGGGGAGGGTTCATTACACTGCTGTATCAAAACCTTAAATAAGATGCGGCGGCTTGAGCGGGCGTAGAGAAACGAAGCCCCTTGTAGGCATCCACGCCACGCCGTCTTGTGCGGGCGTAGAGCAACGTAGCCCCAAGGAACGAAGGCGGAACACGTCACGCCGTAGGAACGAAGGCGGATTAACGGCGCCTAGCCCTGCGTAGCCTTTAGGCGTAGCGTGGTTACAAAACCACGTCGCTGTAAGTCACCGGCCTCAGCCCTCCAGAATCGCTGTTACGCTTCGTCAGCCCTCAGCCCTCAGAAAGAGGCCACCGGCCTCTTTCTTCGTCCTTGCAACGGTCGGCGGAAACGTAAGGCTAGGCCCATGTTGGACGACGTGACAGTGGTCATTCCGGTGAAGAACGAGGCCAGGAACCTGCCTCGCTGTCTTGAGCGGCTCGACGGTTTTGGGCCCGTCCTCGTGGTCGACTCCGGGAGCAGCGACGACACCTGCCGGATCGCGTCCGGAGCCGGCGCGGAGGTCCTTCAGTTTGCATGGGACGGCCGTTTCCCCAAAAAGCGGAACTGGGTGCTGCGCCACTACGATTTCAAGACCACCTGGGTGCTCTTCCTCGACGCCGACGAATTTGTGACCGAGGCCTTCAAGCAGGAGCTCGCCCGCGTCCTGCCGGACAGCCCGCACGCCGGCTACTGGCTCAACTACGAGCGCTGGTTCCTCGGCCGACAGCTCCGCCATGGGGACGAGTTCAACAAGCTCGCCCTCTTCCGCGTCGGCGCCGGCGAGTACGAGCGCATCGAGGAAAACCAGTGGAGCCAGCTCGACATGGAGATCCACGAACACCCCGTCCTCCAAGGCAGCCTCGGCGAGCTCGGCTCCCCCATCGAACACAACGAATACCGCGGCCTCCACCACTACCTCGCCAAACATAACGAGTACGCCTCCTGGGAAGCAGCGCGCTATTTGCAGCTCATGAAGGATCGAGACGGCTGCGCCGCCTGGAAGGATGAGGGCGGAAACCTGAGACCTGAAGATGAAAAAACCTCAAGCCTCAAGCCTCAGGTTTCATCCTTCAATTCTCTGACAGAACGTCAGAGAAAAAAGTATCGCCACATCGCCAAGTGGTGGGCCGCGCCGGTGTATTTCATCCGTGGATACATCTTTAAGGGCGGCTGCCTCGACGGCGCCGTCGGCTTCCACTTCGCCTTTTGCAAGGCCGTCTATTTCTACCAGATCCGACTGAAGATCCGAGAAGCGCAGAGGCCGCAGGCCTCTGGAGGGCGGAAGGCTGAAAGCTGAAGTTTTATTTTTTCTCAGGTCTCAGGTCTCAGCCCTCAGAAGAGGCCCCGCCTCTTCTCAACTGCTTCAGCTTCGTAAACGGTTTCCGGATCACGGGCAGCGGCGACCAGCCCAGCCCATTCTGCCGCCATGCCTTCCAGCACTGCAGGTTCGCCTTGGCGATATTTTTAAGGGACGCGTTGCTTGCGCCGCCGGTGCGCATCTTCACAAACACTTCCGGCACATGGACCGACTTCAGCTGGTGACGCTTCAGCACGCGCAACATGAATTCATAATCGGCTGCGATGCGTAACTTGGTATCAAAACAACCGAAGCGCTCATAAACCGAACGTCGGACGAAAAAGCTCGGATGCGCCGGATGCCAACCCCGACGAAACGCCCCGGGCACGTAGGACTGCGATCGCCAGGCCCGCACCACACGATCCGTGTCAATCGCATCCACATAGTCCAGGTCACCATAGACGCAGTCCACCGCCGGATCCGAGAACGCTTCGGCCACCCGTGCCAGCACCCGGGTGTCCGCGTAAAAATCATCACTGTTCAGGATGCCGACCACCTCGCCCCGTGCACGGGCGACTCCCTTGTTCATCGCATCGTAGATGCCATCATCCGGCTCACTGACAAGACTCGCGATCTGGTCGCGGTAGGGCGCCAGCTTTTCCAGGGTGTCGTCAGTCGAGCCCCCGTCTACAATGATATATTCCAAGGGTCGATGACTCTGACCGAGCACCGAATGAACGGTGTCCACAATCGTCGCTGCGCTGTTAAAGGTGACGGTGATAACGGTAAACTTCATCGGGGGTCTAAATTGGAGCCTTCAGGCGTCATTCGGGCTCGAGTCAACCAAGCTGACAATCCATTTGGCAAAAGCAGGATAAATTTGACTGCGGTCAAAATGTCCATCGAAACATGCCCGTGCACCTTGCTTCGCGGCAAGCAGAGTTTCACGGTCCTTCGCGAAACGACAGATCAAGCCGGATAAAGCCTCGGGACTTCCTGCCTGATAAACGCCCCCACAAGCATATTTGCGAATCAGCGCCCCCAGCTCCCCGTCGATTGTACTCAATAAAGGCATGCCATAAGCCAAATAATCCCCCGCCTTGTAAGGCACTGCGACACCCGACTCAGGAAAAAAGGGAACCAGCCCCACATCCGCAGCAGACATCTCCGAAGCCAACGCATCCCCCTGAAGATAGCCGGTGAACCGCACTCCTTCAACCGCGCTCGCCTCCAGTGCAGCGCGCTTTTCGCCATCTCCGACAAAGACACATTCAACCTGAACTCCCGCTTCACGGGCTAAGCGCACAGCTTCCAAAATTGTTTCCAGGTCATAACTGCGCCCCATTGCGCCGAGATAAAGCAGACGCAAGGCTTTTGAGTCCCGGACGGCTTCTTCGTTGCCGCAGCCCTTTGGCTTTTCAGCTCCCAGATAGCAAACATACGGACGAGCCTCAGCTCCATGTTGCATGGCAAAATCCGCAAAGGTGTGCGACTGCGCACTGAGTCCATCCGACTCCACACAGGCAGTGCGAAGCATACGCCAATACGGCCACAGCAGAATACGCCCCAATGGTCGAAGCCCTCTCGGAAAAGCCTGAAGCAGCGTCTCCGGCCACGCATCCATGATATCCGTAACGACTTTACAGCCGTACCGTTGACGCAATCGAAGCGCAGAAATCGCTCCCTCCATTGGCGGCAGACTTGCAAGGATGACATCCGGCTTTGCGAGTTCACCCGCATCGATCGCTCGTACAGCGTCATGATATAGGCCCTTGCCGTAAGCCCGGTGATTCCAGACCCGCGCCAGTGAAATGTTTTTTGAATAGGCAGGCGTCTTTACAAGACGAAGGGCGAAGTTCATAGAGCTCGGTTCTTTGGCAACATGTTGAACTGACTGCTCTGCTCTCTGGACTTTTCGACGGTGCGAAAAATCAGAGCTCCACCAGACCACTTCATGCCCCATCTCCGCCGCGACCTGAGCCAAGGCCCAAAACCGCTGCGACTTGCCCTCTCCGGGAATGTCATCGTACGGGTTGAAAATCCAGATTCGCATCAGCCAGAATTGCTCAGTTACCTACACTGGAAGCTCTGAGTGCTTTCTGTGCAATTCACGGATTTTCAGTGAAATCATGTATTCGTAGAAGGCCCGCATAAGACTGAAATGAAATCCGGCTTTGCCGTCGAGGAATCCAAGTTTTACGAAATACAAGAAACAAAAAGTCAGAAACGGCCTGAAAGGCATCCGGTAGGCAAAGGCTTTAAATGCCTTGCGTCGTAGCATCGGATCCTTGCTTAGGAAATTCGTCCATACTACCGGCTCTTTCCGCTCGTCACTTAATTTGACGGCCTCCATTGAGGAGTATCGGTTGTGCCGCTCTAACCAGTAAGCGATTCCCTTGTTAAAGGGATAATGGATCAAGTGCCCCTCCAGCAGGCCGATCTCACCATCAGTATAATACTCCTCATTGATCTCGCGTTCGACACGGACTTTCCCCTTGCGGAAGAGACGTCCGAACCAAGTGGGATAACCACTGGACCGTTTTAACCATCGGCCCATGAACATATCTTTCCGCCGCATGCGGTAGAGTGTCACCGGATTATTCTCTAGCTCTGACACACACTCCAGCTCTGCGAAAAAATCGTCTGGAACCCGCTCATCCGCATCCAACATCAAAACCCACTCATACTTGAAATTATGGGCTAAACCATAATTCCTCTGCGCTGCATAATTGTCGAAAGCACGGGTCAATACCGTCGCACCAAAGTCACGAGCAATCTCGGCTGTTGAATCCGAACTTTCAGAATCCAAAACCACTACATCATCTGAGAAAGCAACCGATTCAAGGCAATCAACGATGTTCACCGTCTCGTTGTATGTAAGGATTAGGATCGAAACTTTCATCCCCGATTCAATCCCTTTTTAAACCAATGAAAGGCGTATCTGATAATCCCACTACTCGTTCTACCTGAAATATCGCGACACAAGTACAATGCCCACGGCAGCAGCTGGAATAGCGATGCAATAATCGACTTCAAAGGATATCCAGCAGGCTCCCGGCCATAGCCCAGTTCGCGGATAAGTTGCCCCGATATTAAGTTCATCCAAAAAACGTCTGACTTACTCAAGGTTGGTCGATCATGTTTCGTAAAACTAGAATTACGGTCTTCTATAACTGGCAGCTCGCAACTTGTAACGCCAAGAAATGTTAATACACGCCTCCAGATATCCTGCGGGTCTACTAGCATATCCTCAAATCGAATTAAGAGGACACGGTTAGATAAACTGCCACTCACTATGAGTGCTTGACGCGCGTATGCTTTCCAAATCAAGGCACAGCCAATTGGGTGGAAATATTTAGACAAGCTCAACTGCTGCTCCCTGCTCTTCTGTAACCCCTGATTCTTATAGGAAAGCATAAATGAGTACGGATTGCGGACCATCACAATAAATCGACTATCTGGAAAAAATTCAGAAATTCTCGCAACGTGATTCACATGATGTGGCGTTTTCTCAACGACAACAGACTTCAACTCTAACTGTGAAACTCGTTCCGCTAGAATCTGATACAACTCCCCTGGTGTACATTTCTTACCACGCAAAGATAGAACTATCTCAGCCCAACGGTCCCGATCGATATGCTTCAAACATCCAATATCATTACCAAAGTAGGCGCGACTGCTTGACTTTTGAAATTTAATTATGCGCTCAATATCATCCGTTGAGTATCGCCCGCCAGAGCTAGGGTTAACATAATACCTCCCCCAAAAAAGAGACTCACCAAAAACCGCAATATCCGGATGCTCATTTAGACAATAGCCTAACCATGTCGTCCCCCCTCGAGACATGCCACAGATAAAATTATGTAAACTCTTAACCTGCTCCATTGAACACTTCCCTCTGACCGATTGATACAGCAGGATTTCCCGCAACAATACTACCGTTAGTCACATCTTTTACTACGACTGCCCTAGCCCCCAAAACCGCTCGATTGCCAACTACAACACCAGGGCCTACAAACACATCCGCACAGACCCACACCTCGTCACCAATCTGGATTGGCGGCTTCAACAAAGGCAACGATGGATCTCGGAAGTCGTGCGTTCCCGCACACAGGTGAACACGCTGAGACACCGTGGAACGATCTCCTATATAAATAGGACCGAGATTATAAATCAACGCCCACTCACCAATGGATGAATCTTCTCCGATCTCAAGATTCCAAGGGAAGTAGATACACGCAGAAGGATAAATATTTGTCCGCGCCCCGATCTTAGCGCCATAGATACGAAGCATCCCCCGCCGAAAGGCGAAACATGGACGGGGACTAAGCCTAAATAAAACCTTACCCACCCCCCATAAGACTCTGCAAAGTAGCTCCTTTTTGGAATACTTTCGAGCCGCACGATTCGTATGAATATCAAGTGTCATTATACCACAAAGTCCGGCTGCTTCCCTCCATTCAAGAGCCAATCATAAAACTGAGCCATCCGTTCGGCGATACCAGGCCACTGATATTTCTCCTCGACAAGACGACGACCGCGCGCGCCCATGGCCATGAGCGTCTCAGACGAAGTAGACAAAGCCCCAGATAGCCCTTCAAAAACCCCCGTGGGATTCGGTTCGACCCACCAACCGCAGCCTTCAGTCGACAACTCTTGCCAAGGGCAACCTGTGGTCGTCAGAACAGGTAGACCATACCCCAAGGCCTCAGCCACTACGATTCCGAAATTCTCAGAATATGATGGCAGGACAAATAAATCAGCCCCCCTGTAGGCCGCCTCCTTATCTTCCCCAAACAACGGGCCCGCAAGCTCTACTGTTTCCAGAAGGTCAAGAGATCGAATCCTCGCCCCGACTACCCGCAAATGATTACAATCGTCATTACCTGCAATTACCAAACGCCAGCCCTCTGGAGCCAATTTAGCCCACGCGTCTAATAACATAAGAATTCCTTTCTTAGGGTGAATCCGTGACAAAAAAAGCGCGGTCTTTTTCTGACTTCTTTTTGCCGGCTTTAGTTTTCTAGCTTCGGGCAATTCGACTCCATTTGGAATCACGGCTATCGGCTGCACAAAACCCAATCGACGAATACTTTCCGCTTCGGAATGAGCAGTCGCATGAAAGGCCCACACACGCCTCAGATCACATTTCTCGTAAAGCAACCAAGCTAGCTTTTTTTTCATTCTAGAATTATTCAATGCCCAAGGCTCCAACATGCCGCGGGGAGACAACACATGATGTTGCCCCGCAAGTTTTGCCACAGCATGATTGAAAGGCAGCCACAGTCCATGTGAGTGCATAACATCAAAATCACTTCCGTATAATTTCCTTTCGTCAAACCTTACGTATTTACCCTTAAGTATACCGAGTTCGAGGCCCGATGCGATCTTGAGCTCATCTGGAGGCAGCATCGACGAGCGAACAAGTGAAACCGAGGCGTCGCTTCGCCGCGCCAACTCACTCGCCAAGGCCGATACAGAACGCGCCGGACCACCAGTCTGTACAGATAAGCTAGAAACAAAGTGTGCAATCTTCATATCAGCTTCAAACACAAGCAACACAGTGTTTAGATCTAATTACTCTGTTAAAATTTACGCACAAACTGATGCCGGTACCCGATAGCAATACCAGCACCAACAACTGTCCAGCAATACATGCCTGCTCCCCCAAATGAGAAAAACATCATCTCGCCCAAGTTCTGGATCAAAAAACCTGAAAACACCGCAAAACCTATAATATTCTCGTCCTGGTAAAATTTCCTAAAAATCATGAACACGAAAATACAAAAAAAAGATGTCCCTACTAATCCAACTTCTTCCAGAAGTGCAGTGGGAAGAAAGCCTTTTTCTGTCGGTGCGCTGAACGTACTAGCATTTTCTATAAAATAACGTGACGTTGAAGTCCCGAAATTAATCCCGGATAACGGATGATCTAAAAATATCTGCCATGACTGCTCAATAAGCCCCATGCGACTGATCGCCACATCGGTTACCTGTACATCGTAATAGCTCCGCCCCGCCATTCCCTTCAGTGCAAATTCAAAGACACGAGTTGAGATGCGTCCACCAGTGGCAAAATCAGCAAAAATGCCAACAACCAAAACCGCGCACATGCCGGCAAACCAACGCCAGAAATTAAACTTATTAAAATGTGCCTTTTGCCCTCTGAGATAAAAGGGAGCTACCACAATTATCATAGCAAGAGATAGAATAAGAGTTCCAACGGCAGTTCGCGACTTCGTCATCACCAAAATCGGCAAAAAAGAAACAAACAAAAGAATAAAGAGACCTCGCTTAGGTAACTTAGAAAACACACCTAAAGCAAAGCAAAAGACAGCACTGATCGCCGCAAAGGAACCAAGAGTCTGCTGGTGTATCGTAATGCCACTCAACCCTCCAACCCCACCTAGCAAGAGCAGCTCTCCACGAAACACATGGGAGATACCCAAAGGAATTGTAATATAGGTACCAATCGAAACAAATGCAACCAAAGCAGTGAACCAAACTGTCAAATCCGACATACGAGACCGATTGAGTTCAGTACCAGCCAAAATAACATATGCTCCATAGGTGAACAAGCCCGCCTTCAAAACCGCAATCTGCATGAAATACCCATTTATTGGAGCCAAGACAACACAAACCAGACCAAATAATATTAAAGCGTTTAAATGAGACAATCGCAGGAGATCTCGACGTTTAAGTAAAATTTCATACAGAATCCGCATCCCCGCCAGCGCAATGAGAGGAAAACGAAGATATGCGACAACGATAGTTTGGTCCACAATATAAGGATTCCCCATTATCGATATCCCTAAAATACTAACCGCTTTCAACGCCCCAGACACACTTCTGAGTGCCATTATAGCCAAACAAATGAAGAAGATCGTATTGCCAAACTCCCCAAGTCCATTCACCAAAAACAAGCAAGCTATAACAATAAAATTGAGACAAAGATTCGTTATAGTAAAAGCACTACGCTTAAACACCTTTGAATCGCGATTGCTTGCGACAAAAGAAGGAAGCTGGCCACAACCAGCGCGCATTTGAGTATGTGAAAATGGAGCCATTATGAATCAATGATAGGAGAAGTGAATGCTATGGCAAAACGATGCTTGTACCAGAAGACGATGGTTATGGTATATTGTGCTCATCTAATGCATCTTCCAAGCATCAATACCATTGATAATTTGACGCGACCAACGATCGGGAGTGTATTGCTTCGCTAGGATAGCAGAGTTTCGCCCCATATCATCCAGTTGATCTTGGCATGCGTAGTGAATGGACAGCATAGACTCGTAAAGCGCATGTACATCCCCAGCTTCAATTAAGTGACCATTCCATCCATCACGCACAAGATGGA
Source organism: Coraliomargarita parva (assembly GCF_027257905.1). Classification (NCBI taxonomy): domain Bacteria; kingdom Pseudomonadati; phylum Verrucomicrobiota; class Opitutia; order Puniceicoccales; family Coraliomargaritaceae; genus Coraliomargarita; species Coraliomargarita parva. The sequence goes on along the minus strand of NZ_JAPZEI010000015.1, from coordinate 46,646 downwards.
CAGCTGAACCACATGCATCAGTAGCAATTACAGGCAGAGATGAAGTGACCGCCTCATGCAACACGACCCCCCACGGTTCATATAAGCTCGGCAGAACAAAACAATCCACCTCCGACATCAGCGTAGGCAAGTCTTCAGGCGAGACAAAACCAACATCAGTCAAACTTGCAGCTCTGATATCACTTACCATCGGCCCCCGCCCAGCACAGACCATCTGCCAAGGGTTGTCCACACGATTGCGATATAACTCATAGGCCTCCGACAAAATATCGACTCCCTTCTCGCGAACATATCTACCAACAAATAAAAACTTTTTTACCCCCCGATCGCATACACTAGTCCTTTCTGTCTTAGCGCTAAACTTACGGTAGTCACACGAATAGTAACCATCCCAGCAACCAAAACCATAAAAACCCAATCGCCTCGCAAACTGTCGCTGACGTTCACCAGCCACCCACAAGACATTAAAAAACTTTTTCAGATAAAACGGAGACAACAGAGCAGCGATTCGTTGGCGAAACGATCCCTTCCACTGCGTATCCATTCCACAAACGACAAGCGGCGGGTTCTTAAGGCGACAAAGAGCTTTACATATAGACAAATATCCCTTGTCGCTCCAACCACTAACCAGCACGAGGTCTGGGCGGAACTTAGTCGCTTCATTAATAATCTCGTGATCATTAAATTCGAATCGGTTACATACTACACCACAATTAACAAATAGGCTAGGGTCAAAAGGTGCATTATGCTGCGCCGGATATGCATAAACTAGCAACTCAACTCCTTTCGACCTTAATTCCTGCAAGCAAGAAGCAACATAACCCGACAAACGAGTGTACAAAACTAACACATGCAATTCCTCTGAAGACACACCACCCATAAAACAATTTTATCAATTAAAATTCTTACACTCTACACATCAATCAAAATTCCAGACAGGCCAAAACCACGACAAAAAAAAGACACTACAACCACCACGGAACACCCTACACTTTATAATATATTTATATTACAATATAATATACTGAAATCCATCTAACCGACAATATCTTCATTAAAAATAGTCTCAACAAAACGCAAAACAGAATACTCTTCTCGAAACACCTTCGAATCAAAAGCGCTTGCCCGCGCTTTATATTCACTCCCCCCCCCTAAAGCCTTCTCAATGCACCTTGCCAATTGCACTTCATCCGAGAACAACAAAGCACCACCATAACTAGACAACCTCTCCGAGTAATACATAGCATTAGGAGCGATAACCACCTTACAACGCGCCAAACAATGATTCAATATACCACTCGAAGATTCAACATTGCGGTTCGCGACCAAAAGAACATCGGCCTGCTGCATATAGGCAGAGAAATCTGCGTCCGTAATAAATTCACTACGAGTAAGAACCAAATCGAAACCAACTTTCTTATTCAATAAACAAACCTGGCGTTGAAGCTCCGCATCCAACCTTCCGATAAATAGGAATCGAGCCTTTTGCATTACTGATGCCTCCAAGCCCTGAATGACATCCAAAACTAGATCGGTCCCCTTATATCTTCCCAACACACCAATATGCAAAAATGTCACAATGCGCTCAGGCAATGCATGATACTCCCTCACAGATAATTGCGAAGGTTCACAAATTCGTACAGGATCCGCCAAGTATCGAATCTTCTTTGACCACTTCTGATAATAACATGCGCCTTCATCGTCATTAAGAAGAAGAATTGATTTACATAGACGATTCTTAGCCAAGAGCCACAAAGCAAATTCCCGGCGAAACAATCGAAGCCCCCAAGACCTAGACACGCGCAACCGGTACGGAGACTGCAAAAATATGCCCGAAAACCTAAACCTTTTAGCTCCAAGCCACAGTCGCCGCGAACGAGCCACCGCATTTAAACATAAGAATATCACATGATTAGCCCGCTCATAGAGAGCCATCTCCTGCACGTACTCTAAATAATAATCAGCCTTGCCTCGCACCGAGGAGATTGCTTCGTAGCGTGCAATAATGTCAGGTCCGACAAAATGAACGCTCTTGCCAACAAGCGACATAGAAGTCGCAGACAATAAGCCCTGCATCTTATAGCTAAGATAAAAAACACAGCTAGTCCCATCGCCTCCTGCAGCGCGATCTTCCAGAATATTATTGATGTATTCTGGATAATGCCCCCTTGAATGAAACTCGACAAGTATCATTTTACACAAGTAATCAGGTTCGACATTCATATCCAAATCCGGAGAGCAATTTAACGCAAACATCACCAATCTAGGTTTTCCTCATAAGATAAATCAATCAAGATTTCACCAAATCGCTGCTTAAACCTAGACTTAAGATCACTCGTAAAATGATCCCTCCATTCGCTTTTACCAGATCGGACGAAACGCAACTCTTGCTTAGATTCTTTCAAATATGATGAAGCCCCCGACTGCTTTACTTCCAACTTCTGCATCCGCTCAAAACAAGAATTTTCAACAGCACTCCGTATCGACGCATTGGATACGCTCAACCCCAAAAAAGCTGCTATCTTAGACACTGAGTCAAAATCGTCCCTACGCATATCCTCATATTTAAGCAGCAGCATACGCCCATCATGCATCTGCTCCGATGCTAGCCATCCATTTACATGCTCCCACCAAGGGCCATAGATTGAGTTTTTTCCTAATATAAATCGATCAATATATTCTGGCAAAGTACAACTAAAGCCACTAGTGTACTTCAGGTGCCAATGATAATACGAGACAACCACATCACGCGGATCCCTATAAACATAAATCACACGCGCAAACTTGGCTCGAACCGGACAATGCGTCTTTATAAAACGAGGACTAGGAAACCCGTCTAATTCTGCCTTATACAGGCTATGCATATCAGGTATAATACGGTCTACATTAATAAAATCAACACCCTCTGGGCGAATCAGATTACCAACAAGAAAGCGCAGCCATGTATTACCCGACTTCGGATATGAAGCCAAAAACACGTCATCATCACGGACTTTGGTATATTCTCCTGGAACTCTAAAATTCAAAGCCTGCTTTACTGCGAGTTTAGTATAATATTTAAAACTTCTCATATTAATTACATACGACAAAAAGAAACCGTAACGATACCAGTCCGAAGATAGACCAAAATCACTTTTATGATATTTTCTATCACCAATACGGATGCAGTCGCCAGTGAAGCACCGAAGGCGCCGAACCGAGGAATCAATATGTAGTTCAGCGCAAGATTCAATACCATTGATCCAGATGAAACGAGGCCGACAAGTCGCTCATGCCCTGACATAATTAGTATAATACCCGAGGGCCCTGTAGACACATTAAAGAATTGAGCAATTGCAATACAGATTAGACTAGGATATGCATCAGCAAAGCCCGCCCCCCAAAGCTGGAGCAAAGTACTGCCTCCGAAAACAAAGAACGCCACGAAAAAGAGACCGGAGGATGAAAGCACGAGCGTAATCCGCCGCACCATCAACTCCAGTTCCTTGATTTTATCGGCGCCATACAAAGCGGCAATCTTTGGCGTAACAGCGGAAACTGTCAGCATATGTAGGATACTCGTCATAAAGCCAAGTCGAGCCGCAACGCTATAGAACCCTACCTGGGAACTAGAACTCAGCCAGCCAAGCATTATGGTATCCGCATTACTAGCAATCATCGACGTCGCAGAGACTAGCAATAAAGGCAATCCGACCTTCATCATCGATTTCCCCCGAAAATTGGGCTTGAGCCTTACCTTAAAAAGCTTCGACCAATAGATGCCGACTACGAAAGATACGATAACGCGGGCAACTGCGTATATGAGTGCTACTTCAAGTACACCGATATCTTTTCCAAAAACTAGGCCTAGCATAAGACTTAGAAGCACCAGATAGCTACTCAAGGTCTCATTCACCAAATTACTCTGCCAGACCTTGCGGAACCCGTTTATCGCTGAAGCAGAAATTCTGGAACTCACTTGAAAAACAACCACCGATAGGGCAATAACAACAGGCCATAACAAGGATGGCTCCCGAAAAACCACCCCCGAGAGCCATGGAGTCGCAGCGATCAAGCATAAGCTGAGGACGAATGAATACGGTAGGATTATCCTTTTGGCCGTATAGATAGCATCCGTGACCCTCTGCCAATCCTGGGCCTCGAATGCGATCGCAACTTCCTTCAAGACTACGGTGTTCAACCCTAGCATACAAAGAATCAGAGTAATTCCTACGATTCGATTGCTAAGATTGATAATGCCCAAACCTTCTGGCCCTAGCGTTCGCCCAAGAATAATACTGATTATCAGCATCGCGACCATTCCAAAAACCTTCAAGACCAAGGAAACAAAAGACTTTCGATAGACCTCCAGCGTATGCGTATCCAATTTCTGGATATATTTATTTAGCCTATTACCTAGAAACGGAACTCGAGCTGCAATCCCAAGCAATAGATGTAAAAAATCCGCACTCATTAGAGACATTGCTTCGATCCAGACTCATGCGAACGGACTCCAAACGAAAGAAAGTGATGATATAAATTCTCTACATATCGGCCATGATGCACATCGGGAAAACCTGCCCGAATGATATCGGCCACAACCAAACTCACAGGCGTATCCTTCTTATTCATTTCCCAATAATGCTGCCCATCAAAGACATGCTTCTTTCTGACATAAGGGCGCGGGATCATGAAGTCTCGAATGCCCACGCCCGGGATTGAAATCCGGAAGGGATAGACCGGCTTGGCATCCGGGAGGGAAATTAAAACAGCTTTTCTCGCCACACGGGCCAACTCCTTCACCGCGGGAATGAAGTTCTCGTAGGGTAGGTGCTCAAGCACTTGAAAGGCGCAGGCCACATCAAAACTGCCATCATCGAAAGGCAGCTCCAGAACCGAAGCCACGACATCGGGCTTCAGGTCTTCGGCGACATCGACGGTCGTCACCTTCGGTCCATAGCTTTCAATCACCTTGCGGTAGGCTCCGAGTCCGGCGCCGACCTCAAGAATAGTATCCGGCTGCAATTTCAGACTCAGATCCAATTGGTGCCATAGACTCCCCCACCGCTCCAGAGTCATATACTTCGAAAACTCGTAATGCGACCGATCGACTTGGGGTGTACTCATGAGGACTTCAATGGTTTCAAACTCAGGCAAATCCAAGCAATTAAACAGATATTCCCCAAGGCACTCGTCAGGCAGAACAGCTTCACTGTATTTTCGGCAGAAAGCCACAAGCCACCGAGCACCAAGGCACCGACACGCAACCCCGTCGAAAAGATCTCATAAAGCAGTAAGCCGGCATTTTTGCCCAAAATGGGCACCACCACGACACTCGGGGTATTACAGACAGAAGCCAGCATCAGAATGCCAATATATTTGGCATAACGTCCGGCAATTTGCCACTCCGCCCCAAATACCCAAGTAAACAGAGGCTCGCCAACGAAGAAGATTAGAAGCGTAAGCGGCAAGCAAAGCACGAAGAACCCGGCAGTCGCCTTGAGCACCACGTGATAAAGGTCTCCCCCTTCCTGGTGGAGCTCGGTCGCCCTCTGGTAGAAGACATTTCGGACCGCCTCCCGGATCAAGCTCACCGGGGCAAACAGGACCCGTGTGGCCAAAAGGTAGAAACCGACAGCCGCAGGACTGAAATAGGCGGCGAGCAAGAGGTTCGGAAGATTTCCTGAGAATGCAGCCATCGCATCTTGTGGCATCCGATAGCGCGGAAAATCGCTATAGCTTTTCGCCATCCGCCATCCCTCCGTGCGTTCTGCGAGAGAAGACGGAACCTCATTCCTCAAATGAAGTGAGAGCGTAACAAGTTGTATCGTTTGCTGCACGAAAGTTGAGGCAATTAAGAAGCCACCGCCAAAACCTAACAAACCACCGCCGATCTTAAAACTATTTCCACAAATACAACTACCGACTGAGGTGGATGAAAGGGTTCCAAAGCGTTTCTTTCGAATCGCCCAATGTGAAGCTAAGCTCAACCATCCACCACTGAGAACAAGCAGCGGAAACCAGACAAAGTAAGAAGCCAAGTCAGGAGCGCCCAGCAACCCAGCCAAACTCACGCGAAAGGGATAAAGCAAAAAGAAGACCACCAAGACTGCGATCATTGACCATTTCCCGGCTAATTGCAGCAGACTCCAGGCGCTTACGTCCTCGTTAGGCAGCACCAGCGCAAGATCGTAGCGTAATGTCGAAATTGTGCAGGCGACACCTGAAATAGCCATGAATATGCCTAATATTCCGAAGTCCTCCGGAGCATACAGCCGAGAGAGTACCGGCGCGCAAGCCAAAGCAATTACCTGTGTAAGCACACTGCCCCCCGCTAGTTTGCCAACATTACGAAGAAATGGGCTTTGCGTCAGTGATTTGATCCGTTTGTACATCACCTGCATTAAGGCATCACCGCGCTCAACCAACTTGAACACCAGCTTTCATTTTCCGATAGATACATGCTAATATTTCATCCAGATATTACACACCTTGAGCTGCAAAACTGCTCCGCGACCCACAATTGTCACATGCGCCTATGGCGGCTAGACTCTAAGCAATCTTTGCCACACCAGCGGCATCCGATCAATCATTCGCCATACGTCGATCCCCCCAAGCCTCCAACATCCGACACACAGATGATGCCCGAAAAAGCCCGAGTAAAGTCACTACCAAAGTGACGATAAAATAGTTCAATTTCAGCTGTTTTATCTCGGCTTCTATTTGTTGCAGAAGCCCCCAATTCGAACGAGCCCCGCATTGCACTGCTAGAAAAATCATTCGTCGGGTCAGACGGTACTTCAAATGGGGCCCCAACCGCTTGATTGCCCGAGCAAGCAGCGAAATTTCACGATACGCACACCAAATACTTCTCAATTTGTCCTCAGTAAGCGCACCCGCCCCCATCGCCCCAACGGCATGCTGACTAAAGATGGCACGAACCGTGGGGTCATACTCACGAGTAAACCCAAGTAACTCCAAACGGGCTCCATATTCCCAATCTTGAAAATTAACTAAGTCTTCACGCCATGGGCCCAAAGCTTCAATCGTCGCCCTTCGAAACAGTGGGCACATTGTCTGCCATATAAAATCCGTAACATCTCTAGCTGTTCCCGTCCCCAGTGAACCGAAGTAATGCTCCAGCAAAGCACCAGAATGATCAACAAATTGCGCCCGGCAATAAGTATAATCCGAGAAACTTTCGCGAAGTATCGCCACCCCTGCCGATATCTTACTTGGTAGCAAGCAATCATCCGAATCCAAAAATTGGATATAAGCACCCCGAGAACACAAGACCCCAAGATTTCTCGCGGCAGCCGCACCACAATGCTCTTGTTTCCGGAAAGTAAGACTTAGCCCATGATCCGACTTAAGAGACTCAGTTACAACAGCTACATGCACTTCAATCTCATCAATAGAACCATCATCAACAATAATGATTTCGATAGGCCTGTAAACTTGATCGCGAACAGACTGTATCGCCCGCACTAGCAGTTCTGAGCGGTTGTAAGCTGGAATGATCACGCTGACCAAATCCGGAACTCCTGAAGATAGATCCCAGGCACCATGACAAGTGGCAGGAACAAGATTAGAATCCCTATAAATACCTACTAATTTAGCATCCACAGATGGAATTTAATAAAATTCTGAGTTTCAATCGATGACGACCACCATGATTTAGACTTGATAAAGTAGATTTCATCGGTCGACTTTACCAGCTAGTCGCGGCGACACTTTCAAGCAACAAGGTCAGTTACCGCGCCCGCCCCTTCACTCTACAAAGCGCTGGCTTGGATATTTAATGAATTAGGTAAAAGATAGCCGCACAGAAATCGAACGAAGCGCGGACTACAGTTCAAACAAATGACCGGACTCCTTTCGATATACATCTACCCAAGTTTCAGCATATACTCGACAACACTTGGCACGTGCAGACACATCACGCTCTGTTGTTTGTTGTACTGCCTCAAGGCATTGCAACCAAGTGTTTAAATCATTTAACTTGAGATCCCACCCCACACCATCCCGCTGCAAATTACGCCAGGGAGTTTGATCCGAAATCAGCACAGGGATTCCCGCCTGCATAGACTCCAGCACGGTATAACTGAAGTTCTCCGTCAAAGATGGCATAAGCAAGGCGTCGTAGGAGGCTTTGCCCGTGGATGGCGACGGACCAAGTCGGTCCATAAGCTCATCGTAACTCAGGCCGGCAATGAAATTGACCTGAACGGTCCCGGGGAGGCCTTTGGCCAATTGTTGCAATTCAGGGTCTTCCTCCCCCAGATAAAAGAGATCATAGACTACCGGTATTTCTGGATGTCGCTGGGCGAAACGTCCGAGCAAGTCACATGCAAAGGCCAGATTCTTTTCTCTGGAAAGACGGCCAAAGTAGACGAGGCGAAGCGGATTGTTCAACGAAGCACTCTCGTCACACTTGACTATGCACTCTTCACTCTGCGCCGCATACGGCGCAGACGCAGGAGTCATCGGCACGATACGGACTTGAGCTGAGCTGCCGAACAGCTGCCGAATTTGATCCGCCTCACGCTCCGAGGCAGCATGCCACACGACATCATGATACAGCCCGCGAGCCTTGGCATAAGTCAACCATGCTCGCTTACGTAAGCGGTGGTGCCGAAGAGACCCCGGACCGAAGTTGCCGTGCGGTGCCAACAAGATGGGGATTCTAGACAGCTGCACCTGCTTCCGGCGCAACTGAAGCACCATCCGGGTCAAGGGCGGCAATGCACCATGCAAATAGATCCAGTCCGGCTGAAGGGCTTCAACCGCCTCCAGAAAGGCTTTTTTGATTTTGTCATCCTGAGCGTAAAGAATGGACGCACCCTCCCGTTCGACCCACTGGCCCACCGGCAGATCAGGATAGGGTTGAGAGTCCAGATAATCATGGTTCCTCGTAAGGATGTTGAAACCATGCGCCGACGCTAACCACTGCACAAGGTTGGCGAGTGCCCGAACGGGCCCGCCGCCCTGGTTGCCCGGCAGAAACGATTCGATGCAGCAAAGGATTTTCATAAGGTCCGGAGCAAGTTGAGAAGTCGGATAGTTCCGACTTCGGCGGTCAACTGGCTGGCTAATTTCCTTAGATGCTCGCGTTCAATCTGTGAGGTAGCGCCCTTTTCAATTCGCTGCGCCAAGAGTGCCGACCAACTCGACACCTGCGCCGACAAATGATACTCGCTGGAAACGGCCGATGCCGCACCACAGCTTGGGGATACCAATATCGGACACCCGGTCAGCAAGGCTTCGTTGACCGCCATGCCCCAACCGTCCCAACGGCTGGGAAGGACCGCACAATCGGCCCGCCGATAGTAACCGGCTACCTCTTTGCTGGGCACGACACCGGACCATTGCAACCGAGACGAAATCCCAAGGTCATCCGCAAGCTTCTTCAACTCGGCACGTGCCGCACCATCGCCCACAATTACCAACTGCCACTCCAAGCGCGATGGCACTTGTGCCAAGGCCTTGAATAGACGGTCCAGTCCTTTTCGCCATATCAACTGTCCAACATAGAGGAAACGAAATGGCGTGACTCCCCGGAGTGCTTCCAGTGAACATCGCTGGGCTTCGATGTCCGCTTTCCTGACATCATAGTAGGCAAACTCACACACCTTGACCGAACTGGGAAGAATCCCTCGATAAAAGCGAGCCCCCAAGTCACCAATTGCCAAAACCGCATCCAAGTTTCCTGACAGTCGACGGGCATTGACTGCATACTTCAAGCGGCGCAGAAGGCCCTTGAATCCGATACACTCCGGCGCTTCCGCATACGCAAGACAGCGGCAGGGCGCATCCTTCGGAAGCCTTCTGTAGGCCGACCAAACATTTCGGTGGGTAAGGAAGCCGGTGAAGATATGCACATGATCCGCCGATGACTCGGGAACCTCATCCAGGCGGATCGGCTCGAGCTGAACTCCCTCAAAGCACCCTTCCCGCCAGCCTGTCGCACGACGTTCGACCGGCAATTCCGATTCAAACTTCAAGGTGACCGATGTAACCCAACCAGACTTTGCCAAGTCGACGAGAAAGCCTTCCTGATGAAAGCTGGGAATCGGCTGCCAGAAAACTAGATGCATACCTGACGAATTTCTTAACCGACGGCTTTACGGAATCCACATAAGACACGCTCGACAACAGATGCCCATGTGTATTGTGCCGCCTGCCGACGCCCCGCCTCTATATATAACCGACGATTCTCCGGTTCCAAGCATAGCCGGTGAAGACCGTCCTCGATCGAAGCCTCATCGGCCGGGTCGATCCAGCAGGCGGCATCGCCAAGCACCTCAGGGAGCGCAGTTGAGCGCGACGCCAGAATCGGCAATCCCGCTGCCATCGCTTCGACACCAATGATTCCGAAAGATTCGACTGCGGGCACATAGAGCAAGGCCGTGGCACGCCGCATCTCTTCCAACAACCGACGGCTGTCCAGAAATCCATGCCAGACGACATTAGACATGGCCTGCAAGCGGTGTTCCCAGGGCGCTTCGTGCCGGTCCCCCGCAATCCAGATCTTTGCCGTGGGATAGTGCTTTTCAAGATAACGGGCGACCTGCAAGAGCGCCGGTGCCCCGTCGAAAATATTTGCGCCACCAACCTGCAATAACCGCAACCGCTCCCGTCGGGCACGATCCGGAGTGACTTCGTCGGGCTGGAAAAAGAAATCCTCCGCCCCGTTGTAAACCGTATGAAGAAAGTTGGAGGCAAAACCAATACGCTTGACCATGCGATCTTTGAGGTAATCAGAGACCACAAAGCTGCATGCACAATGCCGACGACTAAGACGAAAGAAGTTAGCCTGTCTCAGGCGTTCCCAACGGTAAATCAGGCTACGATATACTTTATCGGGCAAAGACACTTCGAAACAGGGCATCCCATGGACCGTATTGATAAAGGGTACAGTCTTTAAAACGAGCAATAGCTCCATCGGCGAGTAGACCAGATCACGCCCCCGACACAACCGATTCAATGCTCCTGTTAAACCCACAGCTGCGCGAAGTCGGATCGCCCGCAGGCTCCAAGGCAAGGTCACCTTCGCTAGTTCCTCCCACTGGTTGGCTTTCGACTGATCTTCCCACAGGTGCATCTGATCTTTAGCCAGCAGCACTCGCAGGTTGACTTGCCCTGAGGCCCTCAATCCACGGATGACCTCAATCACATGCTTACCGACACCGGTATGCCGTGAAGGGATAGTCGATCGAAGATCCCAATAGATATCGATTTTAAGCAAATCTAGATCCTCAAATTTTACACGCTACCGCCATTGGTCCAACTGGGTAATTGGACGAAAAAAGATGAAACAAACTGGGATTAGAGCGCATTGCGCAGAGTGAGATATGCCCTCAAGTTTCGTTTTGTTCAAGAAAAAATGAACAAACTGAAGCGGACTCGAAGACGGAGGCTTCGAGGAGTGGGAAGGTACAGCCGTCTTCGCTGTAGCGACGCCGGTCTGAAGGTATGAAAGTAAGAAGGTTTGGAGCATTTCCGCGCTGCCGCGCTACGCCAGCGGCTCCGTTTTCAGTTGGGTTGGCCGAACGGTTTGGCCCTTTCGCCCCTTCGCCCTTCGACCATTCGGCAGGCTCATGGCAGGCCAGGCTCACGGCAGGCCAGGCTCAGGGCAGGCAAGATCTAAAGACATGCCTGATTGGCTGGATCGCGCACCGCCGGGTGTCGTCGGCTTGACATGATAAGCTTACATGATAGCTTGTTTCCTATGAACGGCCAAGTATGCACATTGACAGAGCGTGGGCAGGTTTCGATGCCGGCTGCATTACGGCGGCAGATGCATCTGAAGCCCGGGCAGCGTTTGCGCTGGGAGCCTGTTTCCGAGACGGAGGTGCGCGTTGTGGTCGAAGCGGCGGAACCCGATGCTCCGGATCCGATGGCAGCTTTGGGCTTCGGGGCGAGACATCGAAAAGGGGTGCCGAAGCGGACCGCTGACTGGATGGCAGAGCTTCGGGCGGGCGAATGAGTTGGGTCGTCGATACCTGTGTATTGATCGATATCCTGGAGGCGGACCCGGACTTCGGCCGCGCTTCGGCCTTATGTTTGCATAAACACCTGAATGCGGGGCTGCACATTGCGCCCGTCACCATGATCGAGCTCAGTCCGGCTTTTAAGGGCGATCTCTCCGCGCAAAAAGAGTTTTTGCGTCTGTGTGGGGTTCATTTCGACATGAATTGGGAGGAAGCCAACCTAATCCAGGCGCACCGTGCCTGGAACACTTATATCCAGAAGAAACGCTTGAAGGCTGTCGGGAAGCGTCCGGTTGCGGATATAATGATTGGTGCGTTTGCCTTGCGTTTTGATGGCTTGATTACCCGGAATCCTAAGGATTTTAAGCCATGGTTCCCGAAGCTTGAATTGGTCGTGCCCGGCACATCTTCGGCGTGAGGGTAGGGCCCTTCGCCCTTCGCCCTTCGCCCTTCGACCATTCGGCAGGCTCAGGGCAGGCCAGGCTCAGGGCAGGGCAAGCTCAGGGCAGGCCAGTTCATGGCAGGAAGAAACGAAGGTCCGGGTCGAAATCACGATCGCCTGCCAAGCCGTCCGGTCCGCCGTAGCCTTGCGCAGAGGCGGAAGCCTCGGCATATCATCGAGGATGACGGGTCGAAGCGATTCTCATCGCTTCGCTACAAACAACCCTAAGAAAACACGTCGTTGTCAGTACGTAGTCCCGCGAAGTCAGACGTAGCGGGATCCGTGTTTATCCGTGTGCATCCGTGGCGTTAAGCCCTGCGTAGCCTTCAGGCGTAGCGGGGTTCAAAACGAATGCGGTGTGCTCGTTTTCGTGCCTTCCGCGCTTTCCGTAGTTCAAAAAACGTCGTTACTCGTTTTCGTGTTTACGAGCGGGGACCAAAGTCAGGATATTGGTGGCAATGAGCTCCGCTTAACGGCGCTTGAATCCGAAGTCGACCCGGCGTTTCACATGCTTGACGACCATGATTTTCACATGGTCATCGAAAACGCGGTAAAGAATCGCATATGGAAAGCGTTTCAGATTAACCCGGCGAAATGGCGGTGTTTCAAAATGGCAGGTAAGCGGATTCGATTGAATCCGACGAAAGTGAGACTGCAACTCGTGCCAGAGGGCATCCGCCAGTTTGGGCGAAATGCTTTCGTAACGCTTGAGCGCTTGATTGACGTCGGATTGGACGTCTTGGTGGTACAACAACCGCATTATCCGCGACGGATGCCGACGTGGAATTCAGATTCGTCCAAGTAGCGTGCCGAGCCCTCTTCAACCGCCCGTTCCCGGCGTTTTGCCTCCGCCACCAGATCGCCATCAGTCCACCGATCCGTATCCAGACTGTCAATCAGCGCACTCGCGATCTCGGCTCGTTCGTTTTCGGGCAAGCCGAGAATAGAGTCCAGTATTTGCCGGGAAGTCATCGCTACAATAAATTGGGAAGTTTCGGACAAGTCAATCCGGCACCGTATCGTAGGAGAGATGCCTGAGTGACGAATTCCCCCATTGCTGTGTGGGGTTGCCTCCGAGGTCTCTGATCTCTGCGGCCTTTCGCCCTGCGAAGCCTCCGGCGTAGCGGGGTTAACAAAGGTGCGGCGTGGCGTGTCCCGCCTCCGTTCCTCTACGGCGTGGCGTGTCCCTCCTTCGTTCCTCTACGGCGTGGCGTGTCCCGCCTCCGTCCCTCTACGGCGTGGCGTGTCCCGCCTTCGCGGGGTTGTAAGAATCATGGGGCCTCGGCATGCCTCGGCGTCTTGCCTGCCCCGGCGTAACATCGAGAAGACGGGTGCCGGCGTCTTGAGCGGGCGTCTTGTGCGGGCGTAGAGCAACGTAGCCCCAAGAGCAGCGAAGCCCCAGTCAGCGAGGAGACGGGTCGAAGCGACTCTCATCGCTTCGCTACACACAAACCCTAAAATGAATGCGGTGTGCTCGTTTTCGTGTCTTCCGCGCTTTCCGTAGTTCAAAAAACGTCGTTACTCGTTTTCGTGTTTACGAGCGGGGACCACCCCACCGCTGCATCAACAGTGATCCTTGATGATTCAAAGGATTTACGTGAAGTCTCATACACTCCATTTCTTTTTCACAACCGCTCCCTTCTTCGCTCTTCGAGCTTCGCAGGGCAGGTCGCTAGAGAGCCCTGTCGGGCGAGGTTGGGGAGAGCAGCTACGGCAGTCCTCGGCCTGCCTCGGCGTATCATCGAGGAGACGGGTCGAAGCGATTCTCATCGCTTCGCTACACACAACCCTAAGAAAAATACGGCGCGGTAAGCCATTCGGGTTCATTAGCGTTGTAAGCATTCGTGCCCATCCGTGTGAATGGTCCGGTCTTCCGCAATGCGGAATCCGGCATGCCTCGGCGTATCGTAGAGGAGACGGGTCATGTCGTCGCGATGCTCCTCGGAACGTGGCATTAGCCCCGCGTAGCCTTTAGGCGTAGCGGGGTTTCAAAAGATGCGGCGTTGTCAGCTCCGTTCCGCGTCAAGCACACTGAGCCGGGCAACCAGCGCGATGCCGCCGAGAAAGGCGAACCAGTAGGCAGGGCTATTGAAGATGAAGTCGAGGCCCGCGTGGGCCACGGCGGCGACACAGCCAAGCGTCAAACAGAGTACGCTCAGTGGTGCATCACGGATCACCCGGACCCCTGCGCCCAATAGACTCAGAATCGTCAGTCCAACCAGACCGGTGCCGATCACCCCGTACTCCGCCACAAACTGAAGCAGGTCGTTGTGGGCGTAGCGGTAAGCTTTCCGACCCATCCACTGCTGCTTCTTTTTATGGAAATAGCGGTAATAAATCTCCGGATAGTTCCGCTGGTACATGGGGAAAACATAGCGAAAGGAACCCGCGCCCCAGCCCAGCCAGAGACGATCCTGCGCCATGTCCCAGGTGGCCTGGCTGGACAGCGCCCGCGCGTCGTCGCCGGCGTTCTCGATGGTTTCCGAGATATCACCGAAGCGCTTCTCGATCGCAGCCCAATCGATGGCCCGGTAGGCCAGCACCCCGCCGGCGCCCAATAGCGCCGCGAGGAGCAAGCCAATCGTCAAGAGCCGCCCCAGGCCGAAACCGGAACCGATGAACTGCAAGACGGCCAGCCCCAGAAAGGCAGTCGAGAGCAGGGCCGCAAAGAGGATGCCCCCGCGGGAGAGGGCCAGCCCAACCGAGACCGCCAGGATCCCGATGAAGCAGACACAGAGGAAGTGCGGTCCCCCGCTCTGCCCCTCCTCCCGGCTGCGCTTGGCCAGGTAGAAGTAGAGGCAGCCCGTCGTGACCAGCACCCAGTTCAAATAGGCGGCGCCCTGGTTGCGGTAAAAGAAACTGCCCCAGAACTGGGGATTGGACGACTCATAGGTCCAGAGCACCTCTTTCGCCTGGCTGACATGCTGGTAGATGGCGACCCCGGCCATGCCAACCCCGCTGAGCACGAAGACCCAGAGCACGAGGAGGACGGTCTTGCGCCGCCGCAGCCCGGCCCAGAATCCCCAGACCAGACTGATGGCGGCGAGGTGCATGTTGAAGACCCGCCAGGCATTCATCGGCTCGTAGTCCGACTGCACCGAAGTGGGCAGATGGACCCCGAAGGGCGGCTCGACCGCCTCGACCCACCAGCCCCGCTCGTCCCGCAGCTGCACGATGCCCGGATTGAGCGCCCCGATCAGCAGGTAGAGGAGGAAGGCCCCCCCGAACCAGAAAACCGGGGATTTGATCAGCCGCAGGATGTTCTTGAGGTTGGAGTGTTCGCCGTCTGCCCCGTTCCAGCGGATCCCGCTGGAACGGGAGTGGGAAAGTGGGAAAGTGGAAAAGTGGGAAGGTGTACCGTTCGTATCCAAACTGGGAGCTGGAGAACTGGAAACTTCAGAACTGCGGTGCCCCGGAACGGGAAAAACGGCGAGCAGGAGCGTGGCCACTCCTCCCACGAGCAGGACGTGGAGGGACCAGGCGATGACACCGCCGAAGCCCCAGGCGCTGAAGGCCAGGGTGGCCGCGCCGGTCAGGGCAACGGCCCACTCCCGCGGCGCGATCGGCGGCGGACCCACAGGGCGACGAATACGAGTACGAGGCATGATGGATGGCTAGCGATGCGGTCGCCTGTTGTCGAGGACGGAGGCGGCAGAGGACGGAGGCCTTTGGAGTAGGAAAGTACTAAAGTATGAAGGTGGGAAAGTTTAGACTGCAGTACAGGATCCTCACCCCAAAAAAGAGTACGGTTGTAAGCATTCCCAAAATAAACAGCGTTGTAAGCCATTCGTGCACATGGTCCGGTCTCCCACGCTGCGGGATCCGGCACGCCACGGCGTTGTAGGCCATGCCAGATCGATTCAACGAACCACCCCGTCTGCCGCTACGCGTCATCCACCCCGCCTTAACCAATGCGGGGAACTTGTGCACTGCCCCCCCCCCCCTAAATAATACGTCGCTGTAAACCATTCGGGTTCATTAGCGTTGTAAGCATCTCCAAAATACAACCGTCGTTGTAAGCATTCGTGCACATTCGTGTCCATTCGTGGTTCAAAAACACGGCGTTGTGAGCATTCCAAAAAATCAACCGTCGTGCACGATTCACGTAAATTAACGTCCATTAACGGTTCCAAATCAGCGTCGTTGTAAGCCATTCGTGCCCATCCGTGTGCATTAGTGGTTTCAAAAACACGGCGTTGTAAGCCGTTCACGTGTTCTTCAAGCGTCCGCAAGCGGACACGCCACGCCGTAGGAACGAAGGCGGGACACGCCACGCCGTAGGAACGAAGGCGGGACACGCCACGCCGTAGGAACGAAGGCGGGACACGCCACGCCGTAGGAACGAAGGCGGGACACGCCACGCCGTAGGAACGAAGGCGGGACACGCCACGCCGTAGGAACGAAGGTGGGACACGCCACGCCGTAGAGAAACGTAGGCGGGACACGCCACGAGCGCTTCGAATTACTCCAGAGCCAGAAAACGGAGTTCTTTGACAGCGTGGTCCATCTGCAGAGTCAACACATGCCGTCCCAGTGGATAGAGATAAAAAGGTGCTTCATTCTCCAATTGAAACACCTCTCCTTCGATTCGCGTCGGATCGGCGGTCAACTGCTCCAAAGCATTCAAGATACTACGACGCTCCTGTGACGTTAGATGCACCAGTCGCTCAATTGCCGCCTGATGCCCTACCCAATGATAGCGTTCAGAGGCCACCTTCGCTTAAAGCTTGATCAATTTGCTGGATCTCCTGACTGCTCAACACCTGACGTCCCTCGCGAACCGCTTGAGCCCGATCACGCATTTCCCGGTGATAGGATGGATCCTGAACGCGTTCCAACATTTTCAAATAAACACTGGCCTCGCTCCGCTCCTGCGGCGAGCAAGCCGACAAGGCCGCTTTTAATTCAGGCTTCATATCCGGATGATTTGTCGAAAATCCAGGATTTGTCAATCGACCTCTCTCTTGTGTACGGACCGCCTCGGCAGTATCAAAACGCTGAAACACTTACAACGCTGGTGATTTTGAACCCCGCTACGCCTGAAGGCTACGCAGGGCTAGGCGCCGTTAATGGACGTTAATTTACGTTAATGACTTACAACGATGCTTTTTTAGACCGCTCATTACCGCTTATTACCGCTTATCGTGCATACTGGTTTATGTTTGTGAGGGTTGTGTGTCCCGCAGCATCAAAACCATAAAATGGATGCGGGGTTGTAAGCATTCACGTCACGCCGTCTTGTGCGGGCGTAGAGCAACGTAGCCCCAAGAGCAACGTAGCCCCAAGGAACGAAGGCGGACGCGTACATTAGCGGTCATAAGCGGTCTACCTGCCCTGAGCCTGTCGAAGGGCCCGGCAGCGAAAATTCTCCATAAAAATCACGTCGCTGTAAGCCATTCGGGTTCATTAGCGTTGTAAGCATCTCCAATATACAACCGTCGTTGTAAGCACGTAGTCCCGCGAAGTATTACGAAGCGGGATTCGTGCCCATCCGTGTGCATTCGTGGTTTCAAAAATCACGTCGTTGTAAGCCATTCGTGCACATTCGTGTCCATTCGTGGTTCAAAACATGCAGCGTTGTAAGCCATTAACCGTCCTTCGCAGGCGGCTCAGCCGCCTGCTCGCTTGCCAAATGCGGCGGACTCATGACAATAGACGAATCTCCATGCGTATCCTGGTCACAGGCGGTTCCGGCTTTATCGGCTCACATTTCGTGCGTTACCTGCTCAAGGAGCGGGGCGACACGGTGCTGAATTTGGACAAGCTGAGCTATGCGGCCCAGCCGGAGGCGCTGGCCGACCTGGAAACGCATCCCCGGTATCGCTTCATCCAGTGGGAGCTCGGCGGTTCGAAGCCTGCCGGCAGTCTCTTACAGCTGCTGGAGGAATTCCAACCTGATGCGATTTGCCATCTCGCAGCCGAGAGCCATGTGGACCGCTCCATCGCCGGCCCGGCACCCTTTATTCAGAGCAATATCGTGGGGAGTTACGAGCTGCTCGAAGCCGCCCTCGCGTACTGGCAGCAATTGGGGGACCCTACTAATCCCTCCTCCGACCCCTCCACCCCTTCGACGGGTTCGACGAGCTCACCGCAGGCAGGCTCAGGGCAGGCCGCTTCTCGTATCCCGTATCCCGGATCCCGCATCCCGCATCTCAGGTCTCAGCTTTCAGCCCTCAGCCTTCCTGGCGGCACAGCCGCCAGCACCTTCCGCTTTCTTCAGGTCTCGACCGATGAAGTGTATGGCGCGCTGCAACCCGGGGAGCCCGCCTTCACCGAAGCGGACGCCTTCCGGCCGAATTCGCCCTACTCCGCCTCCAAGGCCGCGGCGGACCACTTGGCGCGCGCCTGGGCACAGACCTATGGACTCCCGGTACTGCGCACGCATTGCGGGAACAACTACGGTCCCGGGCAGCACCCGGAAAAACTGATCCCGCGGGTGATCGAATGCTGCCTGAACGGGACGCCGATCCCGGTTTACGGCAGCGGCGAACAGCTGCGGGAATGGATCCATGTGCGCGACCACGTCGAGGGACTCGATGCGGTGCTGCGTCAGGGACAGCCCGGGGAGAGCTACAACCTGGGCAGCGGCGAGGAATGCCGCAACCTCGACCTGATCCGCCGGATCTGCCGACTGGTGGACGAGTTCCGGCCCGGCAAAGCACCCTCCGAGGCCCTGATCCGGCATGTCGACGACCGTCCCGGCCACGATTTCCGCTACGCCCTGGACAGCCGCCACGCCCGGCAAAGCCTGAACTGGCAAGCCCGCATCCCCTTCGAAACCGGCCTCCGCGAAACCGTGGCAGCAGCGGTAGGCCTGCTGGAGGGCGGAGGGATGAAACCTGAGACCTGAGACCTGAGACCTGAGACCTGAGAAAAATAAAACTTCAGGTTTCAGCCCTCAAAAAGCCTTCAGGTTTCAAGTTTCAGCCCTCATCCTTCCTGGCGGCGCAGCCGCCAGACTTGACTTAGTTTAAATCCAAACTAGACTAAGTCATGTATGTTAAAGGTGAACATCCATGAAGCGAAGACCCAGCTATCACGGTATGCGAAGCGGGTGAAGGCGGGGGAAACCATCCTGCTGTGCGAACGCAATGTGCCCTTTGCCGAGCTGCGGCCCTTACGGCAAGCGGACAGCGGCGCGCGGGAGCGTCCACTGGGACTGGACGCCGGCAAAGTGACGCTGACCGAGGGCTGGGACAGCGCGGAAACGAATGCCGCGATCACGGACTTGTTTGACCGGGAATGAGAGCGCTCCTCGACACGCATGCGGCCTTGTACGCCTGGATTGCACCGGAACGGCTCTCTGATCGCGCGCAGCAAGTGATCCGCAATCCGGCGAACCAATTATATTTCAGCCAGGCATCGGTCTTTGAGATCACCTTGAAATACAAGTTGGGCAAACTGCCCCTTCCCGAGCCCCCCGAGCTTTACCTGCCTTCGCGTATCGAACGCTTCAGCCTGTCCTACCTGCCCTTGACCGATGCCGACATTTTCGGCATCACACAGCTGCCAGAATCGCACAAGGATCCTTTCGACTGGCTCCTCCTCGCCACCGCCCGCCGCTTGAAGGTCCCCATCATCAGCAAGGACCGCGCGTTTGCGGACTATCCGGTCAAACTGATCTGGTAAGCAGAGGCCGGAGGCCTCTGGAAGGCGGAAGGCGGAGACCTGAGACCTGACGGAGCGCGACAGCGCGTAGATGGTGAAATGCAAGCATTTCGCCCGTAGCATGGCGGAGGGAGACTGAGGCGGGTGCCCCCAGGGCGGCCGAAGGAGCAAATGCGGAGCATTTTGCCCGGAGCAACGCGGAGGGTGACTGAAGTGGCCTGTCCTGAGCTTTGCCGGCCATGAGCTTTGCCTGCCATGAGCTTGTCGAATGGTCGAATGGTCGAAGGGGTGCCCTTTGGGCAGCTGAAGGAACAAACCTGAGACCTGAAGGGAAGAATTTCCGCTGACGCGGACACCGCTTATCACCACTTATCACCGCTTCCGCCTTCGTTCCTTGGGGCTTCGTTGCTCTTGGGGCTACGTAGCCCCAATCAGCGAGGAGACGGGTCGAAGCGACTCTCATCGCTTCGCTACACACAAACCCTAAAATGAATGCGGTGTGCTCGTTTTCGTGTCTTCCGCGCTTTCCGTAGTTCAAAAAACGTCGTTACTCGTTTTCGTGTTTACGAGCGGGGACCACCCCACGACTGCATCAACAGTGATCCTTGATGATTCAAAGGATTTACGTGAAGTCTCATACACTCCATTTCTTTTTCACAACCGCTCCGCTAGAGAGCCCTGTCGGGCGAGGTTGGGGAGAGCAGCTACGGCAGTCCTCGGCCTGCCTCGGCGTATCATCGAGGAGACGGGTCGAAGCGATTCTCATCGCTTCGCTACACACAACCCTAAGAAAAATACGGCGCGGTAAGCCATTCGGGTTCATCCGCGTTGTAAGCATCTCCAAAATACAACCGTCGTTGTAAGCATTAACGTGAATTAACGTGAATTAACGGCGCCTAGCCCTGCGTAGCCTTCAGGCGTAGCGGGGTTCAAGAAAACACATGGTTGCAAGTACGTAGTCCCGCGAAGTATTACGTAGCGGGATTCGTGTTTATCCGTGTGCATCCGTGGCGTTAAGCCCGAATGGCACTACTTTAATGACAAATTGAAGGGTTCCTATTGCAACAAAGCGTCGCTCGTAGTGGCTGCTTTAGCTGCCATATTCAGCATCCTAAGCCACCTCGGCTCGATGGCGACTGAAGTCGCCACTACGATCAGAAGCTTAAAGTAGTGCCATTCGCGTTAAGCCCTGCGTAGCCTTCAGGCGTAGCGGGGTCCAAAACCATCAGTGTTGTAAGCCATTCTTGACCGGTACGACGAACCGCCCCGTCTGCCGCTGCGACCATTCGACCATTCGACATGCTCAGGGCAGGCAAAGCTCAGGGCGGGCCGCTGCGCGGCAGCCACCCCGCCTTAACCTAGGCGGGGAACTTGAGTAATGCTAAATACGTCGCTGTAAGCCATTCGTGCCCATCCGTGTGCATTAGTGGTTTCAAAAACACGGCGTTGTAAGCCATTCCTTCCAGTCGGCGCAGTCCCTGCGCCGACTGGGGCATTTTCCTTAGTTAAGATACGGTGTCGTACTTGACCTGATCGAGGCATCCCTCATAAAGGCGCTGACAACCCGTCATGTTTTTCCCCGTCCTATTCTTCCTCTTACTCGGCTGCTTTGTTTCCTGGCTGTCGATCTTCTTGCTGCTGCACGCGGGGCTGGGGCAGACGAGTTCGACCACGATCCAGCACCACCACACGCACACGGGGGTGATTCCGCGGATCGGGGGGGCCGGCATCGTGCTCGGCTTTACCGTGACCTACCTGCTCTGCTTCTTCAATCTGGACGACCAGGACAACGCCTCGCTCATGCACTACGGCGTGTTTGCGGGGGCAGCCGGTGCCTTCCTCCTCGGCTTCCTGGACGACATGAAGCCGATGGGCGCGAAGGTGAAACTGCTGGCCCAGATCATCATCGCCCTACTGGCCCACGAGTGCGGGCTCTCGGTTGAAAAGTTCAAGGTGCCATTTTTTGAGGTCACCTTCGACCTCGGTTTCTTCAGCATTTTCCTGACCGTGGCCTGGTTTGTGGCCATGATGAACCTGATCAACCTGATCGACGGGCTGGACGGCCTGGCCGGGGGGATCGGGCTCATGCTGATGGCCCTGCTGGCCTACCTCGGCTATGAGGGCGGGGTGGTGATCTCGACCATCCTCGCGCTCGGCATGGTGGGCGCGATCCTCGGCTTTCTCTTTCATAATTTCCCGCCGGCCAAGGTCTACATGGGCGACTCGGGGGCCTATTTGATCGGCTATGTGATCGCGGCGCTCTCACTGATGAACTCGCACAAGGGGACGGTGATCGCGGCGCTGATCGCGCCGGTGCTGGCCCTCGCCCTGCCCATCGTGGACGTGGGCTTCGCCATCCTCCGCCGCGGCATCCGCGGCCTGCCCCTCTTCCGCCCCGACCGTCTGCACATCCACCACCGCCTGCTCGGCACCGGCCTGTCCCACCGCAACACCGTGCTGGTGCTCTATGCGGTCTCGCTCTTCGCCCTCGTCGGCGGCCTGCTTGCCTTTGCCAACCAGGGACGCTACCTGCCCATCTTTCTCGGCTTCGCCTTCGTGGTCCTGCTCATCACCCTGCGCGGGCAGAAATTCACCGCCGACGCCCTGCGCAATGTGGTGAACGACTCGATCCAGGCGCGGCAGGACACCCGCAACGCCCTGCACCTGAAGGACTGGTTCATCGTGGAGTCCGAACGGGCCGACAGCGGGCAGCACCTCTGGTCCGACTACCGCTTCATCCTCAAAAAAATGGGCTTCATCCGGGCGGAGCTCCAGCTGGGCGAGAAAGCACGCAACTTCTACGTGCCCAACACCGCGCACGACCAACCGGAGGAGCTCTGGCAATACGTCCACACCCTCCGCGGCGAGTATCCCGGCCAGCTCGTGCTCTACGCGGAAAAGAACTTCTTCTCCGAGCGCCAGTTCGCCATCCTCGCCGACATCGCCACCGAGGCCTGGGGCAAAGCCGCCGCCCGCTGGGAAGTGGTCAACGACGGCCCGCTCCACTTCGAAGCCAAAGCCAAAGCCGCCGAAAGCTACCGCGCCCAAAAAGCCCGCAGCCTGTATAGGCCGACGTACTAGCAGCCGGAGGCGGCGAGGAGTATGAAAGTGGGAAAGTATTAAGGTGGGAAGGTGGCGTGTCCCGCCTTCGTGCCTTGGGGCTCCGTTGCTCTACGCCCGCACGAGCCGGCGTGGCGTGTCCCGCTTGCGGACGCTTGAAGAACAGTGAACGGCTTACAACGCCGTGTTTTTGAAACCACGAATGCACACGGATGGGCACGAATCCCGCTTCGTAATACTTCGCGGGACTACGTGCTTACAACGACGGTTGTATTTTGGAGATGCTTACAACGCTAATGAACCCGAATGGCTTACAGCGCTGCAGTTTTGAACCCCGCTACGCCTGAAGGCTACGCAGGGCTTAATGCCGTTAATCCGCCTTCGTGCCTACGGCGAGACAGGTGAACGTTAATTGACCCCGCTAAGGCGGGACACGCCACGCCGTAGAGGAATGGAGGCGGGACGCGAGCGCGTGAATGCTCACAGCACCGCATACTTTTTGGGGTGGATTTCCGCTGTCGGGCCCTTCGACCAATGCTCAGGGCAGGTGGACCTCTTATGACCGCTCATGGCACGCTCCCGCCTTCGTTCCTTACGGCGTGGCGTGGATGCCTACAAGGGGCTACATTCCTTTACGCCCGCTCAAGACCCCGCATACTTTATTGGGCTTTAGATACTGCGGGGCAGAATACTTCCCCAAAAGAATGAATCCGTCGTTGTAAGCCATTCACGTTAATTAACGTTCATTAACGGTTCAAAACCAACGTCGTTGTAAGCATTCGTGCCCATTCGTGTAAATTCGTGGTTCCAAAACACACGTCGCTGTAAGAATAATGGTCCGGTTCGCTGCGCGCCTCGGAACTGCCTACCCAACAGGCATCGTAAGATATCTAATCCTACACCACTTCGCCGGCGTCGTCTTCGAGGAAGCTGGCGCCGCCGAGGACGGAGAGGACCACGGGCATGAGCTTGCGGGTGCGGTCTTTCCAGGTGCGGAGGGTCTGGAGACGCTTTTGCGCATGGCTGCGGCGGGCCGGGTCGACGTCGCTGCCGATCAGGTCCTCGATCTGATCCAGGCGGTCTTCGCCGGATTCCAGATGCGGGGCAAACTGGTCGCGCAGGAAACCACGCACCAGACGTTTCATCGAGAGCTCCGGAACATAGTGGTCCTTCCGGCTACCGGGGACGTAGTGCAGATTGACCGCGCCGAGCTGACGCAGCAACTTCAGCCCCTGGCTGACCGAGCCCCGGCTGATGTCCAGACGGTCGCAGAGCCCGTCAAAGGTCAGGGCCTCCGTCGCGCAATAGAGGCAGCCGTAGATTTCCCCGACCGAGCGCGGCAGGCCGATCAAACCCGCCGCCCGGACGAAAACCTCGATCATTGCCGTCTCCCAGGCCGAAAGGGCCGGTGCGGAGCTGCTGGATTGGGCCGTTTCCGATGCCATACGCCTTCCCTCATAAGCAAAGTCTCAGTTTGTTCAAGAAAGATTGAACAGAGAAGCCGGAGGCTTCTTGGAGGGATGAAGGCGGACGAAGCGCGTTGTTTGTTGATGGTTGTTTGTTGAGAGTCATCTGGAGTTGCAACAAACTCGGTGTAGCAAAAGCGCGACAGCGATTTCGACTGACAACACCGCAACGGACGCACAGAAGGACGCGTCCGCCGAGGCCTCATGCAAGGCTACAAACTTTGATGCTTGCATCGTATCAATACATCGAACCCCTCCACCGCTTCGACCAGCTCAGGGCAGGCCGCTTCGCGGTCCCCCTCCCCTTGAAAGAGGAGGAGCTTTTAGAGGGTGAAGGGTGTAGATTCCAGCTTCTATGTTCCCCTCCTTGGCTAAGGAGGGGTGGATGACGCAGAAGCGGCAGACGGGGTGGTTTGTCGAAGCACAGTGCAACACCGCAGCGGACATGCAGAAGCATGTCCCTCCATTCTTCCAGCAATCCAATAAAGACCGCGCAATGCCCAGGAGGGACGCGCTTCTGTCTATCCTGAGCATAAGCCGAAGGGCGCTGTCCGAAGAGGCCTCATGCAAGGCCACAAACTTTGATATTTGCATCGTATCAATACATCGAACCCCTCCACCGCTTCGACCATTCGACCATTCGACCATTCGACCAGCTCAGGGCAGGCCGCTTCGCGGTCCCCCTCCCCTTGAAAGAGGAGGAGCTTTTAGAGGGTGAAGGGTGTAGATTCCCGCTTCTATGTTCCCCTCCTTGGCTAAGGAGGGGTGGATGACGCAGAAGCGGCAGACGGGGTGGTTTGTCGAAGCACAGTGCAACACCGCAGCGGACATGCAGAAGCATGTCCCTCCATTCTTCCAGCAATCCAATAAAGACCGCGCAATGCCCAGGAGGGACGCGCTTCTGTCTATCCTGAGCATAAGCCGAAGGGCGCTGTCCGAAGAGGCCTCATGCAAGGCCACAAACTTTGATATTTGCATCGTATCAATACATCGAACCCCTCCACCGCTTCGACCATTCGACAAGCTCAGGGCAGGCAAAGCTCAGGGCAGGCCGCTTCGCGGTCCCCCTCCCCTGCAAGCACCCGTCTTCGTCTAGGACTACGCCGAGCCAGGGAGGAAGAGTTTTAGGTGCGGCTGCACGCTCCCGTATCTCGTATCCCGTATCTCGAACAACACTTGCAACAAGCCTCAGAACGCCCTAATTATCCATACAATGATTACCATTGAAGCCATACGTGCACGTCTTGCCGACAACGCTGAGGTATTGGCTGGTTATCATGTTGCCGGGCTTTATTTATTCGGATCTGCGGCCAGGCAGGAAACCGAGGTACATGACCTTGATTTTCTCGTCGAATTTTCCGAGCCCCCCGGACTGGTCAACTTCATGGAGCTCAAATTCTTTCTCGAAGAAAGCTTCGGTTTGCCTGTGGACCTGCATACTAAAAATTCTTGCCCACAACGATTTTATGACCGGATCCGGGAAGATTTAAAGCATGTCGCGTGATCCGATACTACGCTTGGAGGACATGCTGGAATCGATCGAGTGGATCGAATCTCATATTGAGGGCTATGACTACGAACGCTTTGCCGGCGATCGTAAAACCATTGATGCAGTCACTCGCTGTCTCGAGGTCGTCGGTGAGGCATCGAAACATCTACCAAGCACATGGACCGCACAACATCCCGAGATCCCCTGGCGCGCGATTAGTGGCTTCCGCGATGTCCTCGCCCACAGTTATTTTCGCGCCGAAGACTCCATTATTTGGGATGCGGCAACACAAGGTGTCCAGGCCTTGAAACCCGCAATTCAAGCCTTACTCAAGCAAGCTTGATACGACTATCGCCGAGCACCGAAAGGCCTAACTTACAACACCGCAGCGGACATGCAGAAGCATGTCCCTCCATTCTTCCAGCAATCCAATAAAGACCGCGCAATGCCCAGGAGGGACGCGCTTCCGTCTATCCTGAGCTGAAGCCGAAGGGCGCGTCCGAAGAGGCCTCATGCAAGGCCACAAACTTTGATATTTGCATCGTATCTATCCATCGAACCCCTCCACCGCTTCGACCATTCGACCATTCGACCATTCGACAAGCTCATGGCAGGCAAAGCTCAGGGCAGGCCGCTTCGCGGTCCCCCTCCCCTTGAAAGAGGAGGAGCTTTTAGGGGTGAAGGGTGTAGATTCCCGCTTCTATGTTCCCCTCCTTGGCTAAGGAGGGGTGGATGACGCAGAAGCGGCAGACGGGGTGGTTTGTCGAAGCACAGTGCAACACCGCAGCGGACATGCAGAAGCATGTCCCTCCATTCTTCCAGCAATCCAATAAAGACCGCGCAATGCCCAGGAGGGACGCGCTTCCGTCTATCCTGAGCTGAAGCCGAAGGGCGTGTCCGAAGAGGACTCATGCAAGGCCACAAACTTTGATATTTGCATCGTATCTATCCATCGAACCCCTCCACCGCTTCGACCACCCCGTCCCCGACAAGCGGAGACACCCCTCCTAAGCTAGGAGGGGAACTTTCTGAGCGTGTCGAAGGGCGCGTCCGCGTGCGTTGTTGTCGGTCGAAATCGCTATCGCGCTTTCGCTACAAGAAGGTCCGTATCACGCATCACGCCAGCATCCCACTTTCCCACCTTTCGACCGTCGTAGCTTCAGCGAAGACGGTTCCTACTTTCATACATTCCCACTCCCAGCCATAGCTGGGTCACTTTCCCACTCTGGTAAGCCGCCACAGGCGGCTTACCAGCGCCAGGTGGCGCCGGCGGAGTACTGGTCGCCGCGGCCGGGGGTGCCGGGGACGTCCTGGAAGTCGTCGTCCCAGAGGTTGTCCACCGCGACGAAGAGTTCGAGCTGCTTGATTTGCGGGGGAAAGACGCTCAGGCGCAGGTGGGTGAAAAAGGCGCAGTCGCTGCCCTCGCGCAGGTCGCTGGCTTCCTGTTGACGCCACTCGTTGTCGATGCGGACCTCCAGCAGGTCGATGGGACGCCAGATCGCGCCGAGGGTGACGCGGTGCTCGGGAAAGTTGAGGGCGTAGAAGCTGGCATCGACGGAGGCGTCGCCGTAGTCCTCGTCCTTGTGCAGGTAGCCGTAGCTGGCGATGGCTTCGAGGTCGCCCCAGCGGTAGCTGGCGATGAGCTCGACCCCGAGGGTCTCGATATCGACGTTGCTGGCGGAACGGGCGGAGGTGTTGGCGTCGGAATAGGTCCAGTCGACCAGGTCGTCGTCCCAGCGGTAGAAGACCGCGGCTTCGAAGGACCAGTCGAGGCGCTCGAGGCGGCCGCCGAGCTCGACGTTGCGGCTGGTCTCGCGGTCGAGGTCCGGATCGCTGGCAAAGAGGCCGGCGCTGCCCCCGCCGGTGGCGGTGTAGCCGGGCACCTGGCTGGCTTCGGCATAGGACAGGTAGAGCTTGTCGCTGCCGCCGTCGGCACGGTCGCGGAACCAGGCGAGGTCGGCGATGGGCGAGACGGCATCGTCGTCGCGGTTGCTGTCGTCGTAGGCGAGGCCGGCGCGGAAGCGCAGGCGCTCGGCATCGTTGAGCGGCAGATTGTATTCCGGCAGAAGGGCGAGCTTCAGGTAGCTGCGGGAGGTGAAGTTGTTTTCCAGGGTGGTGGAATCGATTTCGTCGGCCGTGAGCTGGGCGTTGTAGTTCAGGGCGCTGCGCTCGCTAAAGGCATGACGCCCGGAGAGCGCGGCGGCATGGACCTGGGTCTCATGCACGAAGGCCTTGTTCGGGGCAAATCGGTTGAAGATGTAGTGGTCCGAGAGACGGCGGGTGTAGGCGGTGAACTCGACCGTGCTGGCGTCGCCGTAGGACTGCTTGTGGTTGAAGAGGAAGAGGCGGTTCTTCAGGTTGTCGGTCTCCATCGCGCCGTAGGGGGCGGCGTAGAGCTCGGGCCAGCCGAAGAACTTTTCCTGGTAGCCGGCAAAGAAATCGGTCTGCGAGTTCGGGCCGAGCAGCTGGACGCGGGCATTGGCCCGGTAGAAATCATGGTCGCCGTAGCGGACCGTGCCGTCGCTCTCGGAGCGGGAATACTCGCCCTCCACGCCCCAGCTCCAGTCGCCGGAATCGCCCAGCGCGCCGGTGAAGCCGCTGTGCAGGCGCTGGGTGTTTAAATCGTGGTCCCCGAAGCCGACGGTCAGGCTGCCCCCCGTGCGGATCTCGGTCCAGCCGTAGTCCAGCGTGCCTGCGGTGCTGTTGAAGCCGAGCAGTGCATTGTCCGCACCGGTCAGGACGGCCGGACGGCTCAACATCTCCGGCGCCACCGGCAGCTCGGCAAAGTAGTGACCGGTCTGCGGGTCCAGCAGCGTGGCCGCCCCCAAACGGAATCCGGTGTTTTCGAAAATCCCGCCACGAATGCTGACGTCGCCCTGCGCCTCCGCCATGTTGCGCGACTGCAGGTCCACCCGCGGCTCAAACTCGAGGTTCGAGACCGGCGCGGCATAGGTCGAGACCGGCAGGACGTTGGCCGTCTGCTGCCCCTGCACATAGAGCGTGGGCAGACTGTAGCTGCCCGCCACGTCCTCCGCCGAGGCCCCGGCGGAGCCAAGGCCCGCCGCCAAGCCCAGCACCATCAGGTTCCGGTATGCACGATTTTCGATGTTTTGCATGCCAGAGCCAAAACAAGCCCCCGCTCAAAGTGCAATTGATAATTTTAAATATTTTCTGGTTAACAATACAGCCGCCTCTGGCGGCTGACGTTGTTTGTTGAAAGTTGTTTGTTGAACGAGCTGACAACGGTGTGAGTTTTTGAACCACGTTCCGAGGAGCATCGCGACGACATGACCGGATTCCGCTTTGCGGAAGACCGGACCATGGGCACGAATGTGCACGAATGGCTTACAACTCTGTTGATTTTGAACCCCGCTACGCCTGAAGGCTACGCAGGGCTAGGCTCGAATGGCACTACTTTAAGGACAAATTGAAGGGTTCCTATTGCAACAAAGCGTC
Organism: Coraliomargarita parva; assembly: GCF_027257905.1. Lineage (NCBI taxonomy): Bacteria > Pseudomonadati > Verrucomicrobiota > Opitutia > Puniceicoccales > Coraliomargaritaceae > Coraliomargarita > Coraliomargarita parva. Next base: position 17,153 of record NZ_JAPZEI010000015.1, on the reverse strand, counting down.
GCTCGTAGTGGCTGCTTTAGCTGCCATATTCAGCATCCTAAGCCACCTCGGCTCGATGGCGACTGAAGTCGCCACTACGATAAGAAGCTTAAAGTAGTGCCATTCGGGCTAGGCGCCGTTAATCCGCCTTCGTTCCTACGGCGAGACAGGCGCCGTTAATGGACCCCGCTAAGGCGGGACACGCCACGCCGTAGAGGAATGGAGGCGGGACGCACGCGCGTTAATGTTAATGCCTACAGCGCCGCATACACTCAGGGAGGTAGGGACGGATATCCCTATCCGTCCGCCGAGGCCTGCTGGATGGATACGCACTGATGGACACGAATGGCTTACAACGCTGGTGATTTGGAACCCCGCTACGCCTAAAGGCTACGCAGGGCTAGATGCCGTTAATTTACGTGAATGCTTACAAGGGGCTACATTCCTTTACGCCCGCTCCCGGCTTCTGTTAATACGCCGTGGCAATCAAGACCCCGCATACTCTTTTGGGATGCTTACAACACCGCAGCGGACGCGCCCTTCGGCTTCAGCTCAGGAGAGACGGAAGCATGGCCCTCCATTAGGGCGTGCGATCCATAAAGGCAGGCGTGATGTCACTGGAGGAGAAGAACCCCTCCGTCTGCGGCAAGCGCAGCCACCTCCCCTGCGAGCAGAGGAGGAGCTCAGGTTGTCCCCAACTACCTTCAACAAACAACGGTACAGGTTCAGGACATAGGTAACAAAAAAGGTTCAGGACATGGGTAACACTTTCGGCCAGAAAGGGTGATGCCATGGAGAGAAACCAAAATGATAGAAGAACGCATGAATTTTGCCTTAAAATGGCTGACAACACCACAGCGGACGCGCCCTTCGGCTTAAGCTCAGGAGAGACGGAAGCATGGCCCTCCATTAGGGCGCGCGATCCATTAAGGCAGGCGTGATGTCACTGGAGGAGAAGAACCCCTCCGTCTGCGGCTAGCGCAGCCACCTCCCCTGCGAGCAGAGGAGGAGCTCAGGTTGTCCCCAACTACCTTCAACAAACAACGGTACAGGTTCAGGACATAGGTAACAAAAAAGGTTCAGGACATGGGTAACACTTTCGGCCAGAAAGGGTGATGCCATGGAGAGAAACCAAAATGATAGAAGAACGCATGAATTTTGCCTTAAAATGGCTGACAACACCGCAGCGGACGCGCCCTTCGGCTTCAGCTCAGGAGAGACGGAAGCATGGCCCTCCACTAGGGCGCGCGATCCATTAAGACAGGCGTGATGTCACTGGAGGAGAAGAACCCCTCCGTCTGCGGCTAGCGCAGCCACCTCCCCTGCGAGCAGCCGTCTCCGCAAGTAGCTACGCCGTGCCGGGGGAGGAGGAGCTCAGGTTGTCCCCAACTACCTTCAACAAACAACTCCGCTTCGTCCACCTTCAGGTCTCAGCTTGGTCCGGTTCGCGTTGCGCCCGGTCTTGTCGCTTCGCTCGGAACAGCCTTCAGCCCTCAAAAGAGGCCGGTGGCCTCTTTTCCCCTCCACCAGTCGACGAAGGCCTGGATGCCGTCGCGGAAGGAGGTGGTTGGGTGGTAATTGAGGAGGCGGCCGGCCTTGGCGACATCGGCCCAGGTCTGGGGCACGTCGCCGGGCTGTTCGGGCTGGCGGTCGATTTGCGCCTGCTTGCCCAGCACGGATTCGATCGTGGCGATCATTTCGCTCAGGCTGACGGTCCGGTTGTTGCCCAGATTGATCACTTCGTAGGTGCTGTCCGTGTAGTTCAGGGCTGCCATGACCCCGTCCACGATATCCATGACGAAGGTGTAGTCGCGCCGGGTGCTGCCGTCGCCGAAGACCGGGATCGGCTCGCCGGCTTCGATCCGGCTGACAAATTTGTTGATCGCCAGGTCGGGCCGCTGGCGGGGGCCGTAAACGGTGAAGAAACGCAGACCGAGGAAGCGGATGCCGTAGAGGTGGCTGTAGACATGGCCCAGCAGCTCGCAACTCACCTTCGAACTGGCGTAGGGGCTGATCGGGCGCAGGACGACGTCGTCCTCATGCCAGGGCACATTCGGGCTGATACCGTAGACCGAGGAGGAGGAGGCAAAGACGAACTGCTGCACGCCCGCCTCGCGCGCAAACTCGAGCAGGTTCTGGGTCGCCACCACGTTGGCCCGCTGGTAACCGACCGGGTCCTGGATGGAAGGGCGCACCCCGGCCTTGGCGGCAAGGTGGATGATGGCGTCGAAACCGGCTTCACCAAACATCCCTTCCGCCATAAAGCGGATCTTGGTGTAGGTCGCGGGATCGGCCAGGTCGCCTTCAATCAGCTCGAAGCGTCCTTCATGGGCTTCCGCGTCCAGATGCTTCCCCAGGTTCGCCTGCTTGAGCGAACGGCTGTAGAAGGGATCGAAGTTGTCCACCCCGATGACCTGATGGCCCTCGGCCAGCAGTCGGTCCAGTGTATGGGATCCAATAAATCCGGCACAGCCGGTCAGCAGAATGTTCATATTGAAGAAAGTCAGCGAATCCCGTGCGGAGGCAAGCGTTGTTTGAAGGGATACCCTTTGAGGGATGAGGGCGGACGAAGCGCGGCAGCGCGGAGATGGTGAAATGCGGAGCATTTCGCCCGGAGCGAAGCGGAGGGTGACTGAAGTGGCCTGTCCTGAGCTTGTCGAAGGGGTGCCCTTTGGGCAACTGAAGGAACAGACCTGAGAAAAAATAAAACTTCAGGTTTCAGGTTGGTCCGGTTCGCGTTGCGCCCGGTCTTGTCGCTTCGCTCGGAACAGGTTTCAGCCCTCAGCCCTCCAGAAGCGCGCCTGCGCTTCGCCCCCCTTCAGGTTTCAAGTTGGTCCGGTCTCCCACGCTGCGGGATCCGGCACGCCACGCCGGCTCGTGCGGGCGTAGAGCAACGGAGCCCCAAGGAACGAAGGCGGGTTGTCGCTTCGCTCGGAACAGCCCTCAGCCCTCCAGCGCGCAGCGCTGCGCGCTCCATTGACAAGCGCTCGCGGCCGACACTTGATGGCGGCATGACACAATTCCGTCCCTGTATTGACCTGCACGCCGGCAAGGTGAAGCAAATCGTCGGCGGCAGCCTGAGCGACGACGACCGCACGCTGCGCACAAATTTCGAGAGCGAGCAGCCGGCGGGGTATTTTGCGCGGCGCTACAAGGAGGACGGATTGACCGGCGGACATGTGATCCAACTGGGGCCCGGAAATGCCGCGGCCGCACGGCAGGCGCTGGCGGCCTATCCGCGCGGCTTGCAGATCGGCGGCGGGATCCGCCGTGAAAATGCGGTGGAGTGGCTGCAGGCCGGCGCCAGCCATGTGATCGTGACCTCCTGGCTCTTTGACGCCGAGGGACATTTTCTGCCCGGGCATCTGGACGCCCTGGTGGCGGAAGTCGGACGTGAGCACCTGGTGGTGGACCTGAGCTGCCGCGCCCGTGAGGGGCAATGGGTGGTGGCGATGAACCGCTGGCAGACCCCGACCGACCTGATGGTGGATGCCCCAACACTCGAGGAACTCTCACACAGCTGCGCCGAATTTCTCATCCATGCGGCCGATGTGGAGGGCAAGTGCGAGGGGATCGATGAAGCCCTCGTGCGGATGCTCGGCGCGCATTGCCCGATCCCCGTCACTTACGCCGGCGGCGCCCAGGCCTTTGACGACCTCGCCCTGGTCGAATCCCTCAGCGGCGGCCGGGTCGACCTGACCATCGGCAGCGCCCTCGATCTCTTCGGCGGCCAGCGCATCGCCTACGAGGACTGCGTCGCCTGGAACCGGAGGCGGCAAGGCCGCCTGGAGGGCTGAGACTTGACGGAGCGTTGTTCGTTGATGGTTGTTTGTTGAGAGTTATCTGGAGGTGTGCGAAATCCCGTGTAGCGAAAGCGATTTCGACAGTGGAAGACGTACAACTCCGTAGCGGACGGATAGGGATATCCGTCCCTACCCACTGCTAGCGAGCCATGAAGACAGGCGTGATGACCTGGAGGGATGCGCTTCCGCGCGTCCGCCCGAGGCCCGATGCGGAACCCATACCGGTAACACGGGAAAGATCCTATAGCCCTATAGCCTGTCCCTTAGAATTCCCTGGTAGCGAAAGCGCGACAGCGATTTCGACAGTGGAAGACATACAACTCCGTAGCGGACGAATAGGGATATCCCGTCCCTACCCACTGCTAGCGAGCCATGAAGACAGGCGTGATGACCTGGAGGGATGCGCTTCCGCGCGTCCACCGAGGCATAATGCGGAACCCATACCGGTAACACGGGAAAGATCCGATAGCCTGTCCCTTAGAATTCCCTGGTAGCGAAAGCGCGACAGCGATTTCGACAGTGGAAGACGTACAACTCCGCAGCGGACGAATAGGGATATCCCGTCCCTACCCACTGCTAGCGAGCCATAAAGACAGGCGTGATCCCTGGAGGGACGCGCTTCCGCGCGTCCACCGAGGCCCGATGCGGAACCCATACCGGTAACACGGGAAAGATCCTATAGCCCTATAGCCTGTCCCTTAGAATTCCCTGGTAGCGAAAGCGCGACAGCGATTTCGACAGTGGAAGACGTACAACTCCGTAGCGGACGGATAGGGATATCCGTCCCTACCCACTGCTCGCGAGCCATGAAGACAGGCGTGATGACCTGGAGGGATGCGCTTCCGCGCGTCTACAGAGCACTGATGCAGGGCCAAAAGCTCAACACTTGCGCCAAGCCCTGCCTCGAACCCCTCCTCCGCTCCTTCAGGTTTGTTCCTTCAGCGCCCGGAGGGCACCCCTTCAGTCACCCTCCGCTACGCTCCGTCAGGTCTCCGCCCTCAGCCTTCATAAGAGGCCTCCGGCCTCTTACCCTTCCGGGATCAAATCGCGGAGCAGCAGGAACCAGCTGGCGACGAGGGAAAACAGGATCAGGCCGGAGCCGCAGATGGCGAGGAAACGGGCAAATTTCGGATACGGGATCGCATTGCTGACCTCAAACAGCTTGTTGCAGACCGAATTACGCAGCTCGCGCTTCTTCTCTTCCGGCGCGGCGATCAGATATATACCAATCACGCCCGGGAGGACGGAGATGGCGATTTTTACGAGTAGGATAGCGAAACCGATGTTCAGTAATTCCATGGGCTGATTAGGGAAGCCTGAGTGCATGGCGGCTTCGTCCATGCTTGCCAATGAAAAAAACAGAGGCCGGAGGCAACTGGAAGGAGGCCTCTGGAAGGATGAGACCTGAAACCTGAAGGACTTTTTTAAGGACGCGCCCTTCGGCTTAAGCTCAGGATAGACGGAAGCGTGTCCCGCCTTCGTACCTACGGCGTGGCGTGTCCCGCCTTCGTACCTACGGCGTGGCGTGTCCCGCCTTCGTACCTACGGCGTGGCGTGTCCCGCCTTCGTACCTACGGCGTGGCGTGTCCCGCTTGCGGACGCCTAGAGGCCTCATGCAAGCCAACAAACTTGGATACTTGCACCTATCCATACATCGAACCCGTATACAAGATATAGGAATCATCCGCCTTACGCCGGATGCTACACTGGATGCCTGCGGTGTAGCATCGGCGGTCACGTCGATGACCGGACCATACTTTAGGCCTCGACCCCCGCCCCCCCCCCTTCAGGTTTCAGGTCTCCGCCTTCATCCTTCCGCTGGCCGAGGGCCAGCGCCCCTCAGCCCTCGAGACGCCCTCCTCCCTCAAAAGGCCGCCTCCGGCGGCGGAATTTTCACATACTTGTAATAAAGCCCGGGCGTGAAAAAGCTTGAATCTGCGCTGTGTCTGAATAAGTTAGGGCATTCGACTACTAAACAAAGCTTCTGTTATGAAACATCTTTCTCTACGCGTCGCACTCATTGGTTTCTTCTTAATCGGTGCCCTTACCCTGCAAGCAGCTGAACTCGCCTCCGCCAAAGTCCTGTCCGTATCCGGCTCGGTGACTCTCTATTCGGGTGATGCCGAACGCCCCCTGCAGGCAGGCGACATTCTACATCAGGGCGACTCCGTCAGTTCCTCCCAACTCAGCGGCGCGAAGCTGGTCTTCTCCAACGGTTCGATCATTACGGTCGAGCCGAACACCAGCCTGACCCTCCGCGAAATGAAGCAGGAAAGCTTCGCCGGCGGCAAGAGCTACGAAGAGCTCGAAGCAGATCCGAGCCAGTCGCAAACCATGCTGGAGCTCAACTACGGCAAGGTGAAGGGCGAGGTCAAGAAGCTGGCCAACGGTTCCAATTTCAACGTCGAAACCCCGCTGGGTACCGCCGCCATCCGCGGCACCGTGTTCTGGATCGAACTGATCTACAACGCCGAGGCTGGCCAACTTGAGCTCCGCGTGATGAACATTAAGGGTGAAGTCGACCTCATGACCAAGTTTGCCGGTGCCATGGAATTCAAGGGCGGCGCAGCCAGCATGGGCTACGACTCGCGTGCCGAAACCACCCGAGTCTCCAACATCCCCAACCAGCACATCATCATCATGCATCTCTCCAAGGAGGATCCGAACTATGATGAGATCGTGGATGTCCTGACAAACTACTTCCCGACCGGCGGGCGTGCTCCGAGAATCATCACCCTGCCGACCCCGGAACTCACTCCGGAAGATCCCGGCGTGATCGTGGTCAGCCCGGAAATCGAGCTACCGACCCCCGATTAAGCGGAGGCTCCAGCAATTTGACAAAACCCCGGACTCGCTCCGGGGTTTTTCTTTGACCGGTATGTACTATCTCGCGCTTGTTTCACTGTTCTGGGCTTTCTCTTTCGGCCTGATCGGCAACCGTCTGGCCGGGATGGATTCCGTCCAGATCACATGCCTGCGCCTGCTCCTGGCCCTGCTGGTCTTTCTGCCCTTTTTTCGCCCACGGGGACTGCGCACCGGCGACACGCTCCGCCTCCTGCTTTGCGGCAGCATCCAGTTCGGCTGTATGTACCTGTGTTACATACAGGCCTTCCGCTACCTGCCCTCACACCTCGTGGCCCTGTTTTCCATCACCACCCCGCTCTACGTGGTGATCATCCATGAACTGCGCTCGCTTCGCTTCCAGAGCCGCCATTTCGCCGCCGCCCTGCTTTCCATCGCCGGTGCCGCCGTGATCAAGATCGAGGCCGGCAGCTACGAGGACCTGTGGACCGGATTCCTGCTCATGCAGCTCTCGGGCATCGCCTTTGCCTTCGGGCAGGTGTACTACCGCGACTGGAAGCAAGCACATCCAAGGATCCAGGACGCCCGGATCTTTGCCCTGCCCTATGCCGGTGGTTGCGCCGCCGCCTTCGGCTACAGCTTCTTCGCCAGCGACTGGAGCAGCTTCGCCCCCAGCCCGGAGCAAGTCGTCGTGCTGCTCTATCTCGGCGTGATTGCCTCCGGACTCGGCTTCTTCCTCTGGAACAAGGGCGCCAGCCTGAGCCGCGCCGGCACGCTGGCCGCCTTCAACAACGCCGTCATCCCGATCGGCATGTTCTGCTCGCTCTTCGTCTTCGGCGAATGGCACAGCATTACCCTCACCGACCTCCTGCGCCTCGCCCTCGGCACCGTCCTCATCGGCGTCGCCGTCTGGCTGGCAGAACGCGGCGGACGGAGGCCATAGGCCTCCGGAGGGCTGAAGGCTGACGAAGCGTTGTTTGTTGAAGGTTGTTTGTTGAAAGCGATTCGACTGACTACACCGCAACGGACGCGCCCCCCCCCCCGAGGCGGGGCGCGAGCACGCCGGTTTATTTTGCGAGGGTTGTGTGCTCAGCAGTATCTAAACATCAAAATAGAATGCAGGGTTGTCAGCATTCGTGTCAATTCGTGTGCATTCGTGGTTCCAAATCACCAGCGTTGCCAGCACTCCCAAAAGAAACGTCGCTGTCAGCACGTTCAACAAGCAACACCCGCCGCCTGCGGTGGCGCCCTCTAAAAACGGAATCCGGCTCTTTACAAGCCACACGGGTGCGGCTTAACTCTACTCCCTTACTCGATTTACGACTACCAATCACAACCAATCGAAACGCACTATGGCACTTGCAACCGGCACCCAAGCACCCGATTTCACACTGAAGACCAAAAACGCCGACGGCCTCCAGGACGTCACCCTGAGTGACAACTACGGCAAGCAGAAGACTGTTCTTCTCTTTTTCCCCCTCGCTTTTACCAGTGTCTGCATGGAAGAAATGTGCTCGGTCAGCTCGGGCATCCAGGACTACACCAGCCTGAACGCGGCGGTGTACGGGATCTCGGTGGACAGCCCCTTCTCGCAGGAGAAGATGGCGCAGGTCGACGGGTTGAAATTCCCACTGCTGAGCGACTTCAACAAGGAGGTCTCGAAGGCATACGATGTGCTGTTCGAAGACCTGTTAGGCTTCAAGGGCGTATCCAAGCGCTCGGCCTTCGTGATCGATGAAAACGGCAGCATTGTTTACAGCGAATCTTCGGACGACCCGAAGCAACTGCCGGACTTCGAAGCCATCAAGGCGGCCCTGAAGGGCTAAGCCCGCATCACGCATCCCGCATCCCGTACTACGCAACACATTCTCATGAACGATCCGTTTAACGTCATCAAAGAACTCAACGGCTGCAAATACTACAGCCTTCCCGCCCTTGAAAGCGAAGCCGGCCTCAGCGGCATCTCGAAGCTTCCGGTCAGTATCCGCATCGTGCTGGAGTCCGTGCTCCGGAACTGCGACGGCAAACGGATCGTGGAAGACGATGTCAAGGCGCTCGCCGCCTGGAGCCCGACCGAGGAAAGCAACAAGGAAATCCCCTTCGTGGTCTCCCGCGTGGTCCTGCAGGACTTCACCGGTGTGCCGCTGCTGGTGGACCTCGCCGCCATGCGCGATGCGGTCAAGGGACTGGGCAAGGATCCTTCGGTGATCGAACCGCTGGTACCGGTCGACCTCGTGGTGGACCACTCCGTACAAGTGGACCGCTCCGGCTCGGCCAACGCCTTCCTGGAAAACCTGAAGATCGAGTTTTCCCGCAACAAGGAGCGCTACCAGTTCCTCAAGTGGGGCCAGCAGGCCTTTGAAACCTTCAGCGTGGTGCCTCCGGCCATCGGGATCGTGCACCAGGTGAACCTTGAGTACCTGGCCCGCGTGGTCTTCGAAAAGGACGGTATCCTCTATCCGGATACTTTGGTCGGCACCGACTCCCACACCACCATGATCAACGGTCTCGGCATCGTGGGCTGGGGCGTGGGCGGCATTGAAGCCGAATCCGGCATGCTGGGCCAACCGGTTTATTTCAAGACCCCCGAAGTGATCGGGGTGCACCTGAGCGGAGAGCTGCCGGAAGGCGCCACCGCCACCGACCTGACCCTCCGCATCACGGAAATGCTCCGCGCCGAGAAGGTGGTCGGCAAGTTCGTCGAGTTCTACGGTGAAGGCGCGGCCAAGCTGAGCCTGGCCGACCGTGCGACGGTTGCCAACATGGCCCCCGAATACGGTGCCACCATGGGCTTCTTCCCGGTCGACGAAAAGTCCCTCGACTACCTCCGCCTGACCGGCCGCAGCGAAGCCGAGATCCAGCGCGTGAAGGATTACTACGAAGCCCAGGGCATGTTCGGCATCCCGCGCAAGGGCGAGATCGAGTACACCAAGAGCCTGGAACTGGACATCAGCGGGATCGTGCCCTGCGTGGCCGGCCCAAAGCGTCCGCAGGACCGCATCGAGGTGCCTTCGCTCAAGACACGTTTCAAGCAGCTCATGGACATGCCGGTGGCCGAAGGCGGCTTCGGCGTGGCCCAGGACGCCCAAAGCAAGACCGTGCGCGTCAAGGCACCGGTCGCAGCCGGAGGCCGCGACGAGCCGGCCGGCGGGATCGCCAACCTCAACGGTCACGGGGATGCCCCGATGGATGAGGCCGAAATGGTCGCCAACCGCCCGGCCACACCGAGCATGGGCGAAATCCACAACTTGACCGACCTGCCCGAACTCGCACACGGCCAGGTGCTGATCGCGGCGATCACCAGCTGCACCAACACGTCCAACCCTTCTGTCATGATCGCCGCCGGCCTGGTGGCCCGCAAGGCCCTCGAAAAGGGCCTCAAGGTCAACCCGCTGGTCAAGACCTCCCTCGGACCGGGCTCCCGCGTGGTGACCGAGTATCTCGAGGAAACCGACCTGCAAAAGGATCTCGACGCCCTCGGCTTCCAGCTCGTGGGCTACGGCTGCACCACTTGTATCGGCAACTCCGGCCCGCTCGACCCGGCCATCGAGGAAGCCCTCAAGGAAGGTGACATCGTCGGGGCCTCCGTGCTCTCCGGCAACCGTAACTTCGAAGCCCGTGTCCACGGTGCGATCAAGTCGAACTTCCTCATGTCCCCGCCGCTGGTCGTGGCCTACGCCCTCGCCGGCACAGTCAACATCGACCTGAGCTCCGACCCGATCGGCACCGGCAGCGACGGCGAACCGGTCTATCTAAAGGACATCTGGCCGAGCAATGAAGAGATCGAAAGCCTGGTGCTCTCCGGCCTCAAGCCCGAGATGTTCCAGTCCAAGTACGGCGACCTGACCTCCGCAAATCCGGAGTGGAACGCCGTGACCTCCTCCACCGGCAGCATCTACGAGTGGGACGCCAAGTCCACCTACATCCAGAACCCGCCCTTCTTCGAAGGCTTCGGGATGGAAGCCGGCACGATCGGCGACCTCACGGACCTGCGCCCGCTGGCCATCGTGGGCGACTCCATCACCACCGACCACATCTCCCCGGCCGGTGCGATAAAGGAAGACGGCCCGGCCGGCCGCTACCTGAAGGACAACGGGGTGGAAAAGAAGGACTTCAACAGCTTCGGCTCGCGCCGCGGCAACGACCGGATCATGACCCGCGGCACCTTTGCCAATGTCCGCTTCAAGAACAAGATGGCGGAAGGCAAGGAAGGCGGCTACACTAAGCTGATGCCGGAAAACACGCCGATGGACATCTATGATGCCTGCCAGACCTACAAACAGCGCGGTGACGGGCTGATTGTGATCGCGGGCGAAGACTACGGCATGGGCAGCTCGCGCGACTGGGCCGCCAAGGGCACCGCCCTGCTCGGCGTGAAAGCCGTCGTGGCCAAGAGCTTCGAACGGATCCACCGCAGCAACCTGATCGGCATGGGCGTGCTTCCCCTGCAGTTCAATGAAGGGATGAGCGACGAAAGCCTCGGTCTGGACGGCACGGAGACGTTCTCCATCACCGGCCTCTCCGACGCGGTCAAGCCCGGCCAGTCGCTGCCGTTGACGATCACGAAGACGGACGGCAGCAGCCAGACGGTTGACGTCACGCTGCGGATCGATACAGAGATTGAAGTCGACTATTACCGTCACGGCGGCATCCTGCAATATGTGCTGCGTGACATCCTGAATGCTTCTTGATTTGCCCGCACGACCCACTGCATGAATCCCCCGAAACAGCCGACCTTCTTGGTGAGTGCTTATAGCGAGCCCGTCGTGGTTCGCATCAACGGCAAGGCGAATTACCTGAACTGCAATGATTTCAGGGAGTTCATCGAAACCATGCTCAGGGACGGCAGTAGCCAGTTCGTACTGGACTTCGAAGGCTGCACGGGGATGGACAGTACCTTTCTCGGCATTCTGGCCGGGACGGCGCTGGAGCTGCGCAAGCAGCCCACGCCGGGGGTACTGGTGCTCTGCCAGTTGAGCGAGCGGAATTACGAGCTCATCTGCAATCTGGGACTGCAAAACCTCCTGACCATCGCAGAAGACCTGCCGGAGGGATCCAACAAATCAACCACTGAATTCTCCGGCCTCCAGAACGTCGAGGTGTCGGACGCCCGCAACGTCTTGAAGGCACATGAAAACCTGGTCAAAGCGGACGACCAGAACGCCGCCAAGTTCCAGGACGTGATCGCCTTCCTCCGCAACCAGGTCGAAGACGAAAACGGGTCCTGACCCGGTTGCCTATGATGTCGTTCTTCATTGGCGTCGTACTGGGGCTACTCGGCATGTGGGCGGTCTATGCGCGCCAGCGCCGCAAGCGGACCCTGATCGAGGAAGAGAAGCAACTGCTGCAACAGGAGAAGCAGATCGTCGTCGAGTTCATGCACAACATGGTCGAGGCCGTGGCCACAGGCGGCGACCGGCAGGCCATGTTCCAGCGCATCATCCACGCCGCCATCCTCAGTACCGGCGCGATGAGTGCCTGTATCTTCGAGAAGCGGCCGGACAACACATTGAAGGGCATCGCGGTGGAGGGGCTGTTCCCGCCCCAGCGGAAACTGCCGGACGAAATCAGCTCGAAACTGGCCACCCGCACCCAGTTCTTGGAAAACATTCTCAAGGCGGAAAGCTACAAGATGGGCGAGGGCCTCATTGGCCAGGTGGCCAAGTCCGGACGCGCCCTGCTCATCGCGGACGCCCAAAAAGACCCGCGCGTGATCCAGCATAAGGACCGCTCCCTGCAGATCCGCTCCATCATCGTCGCACCGGTACTCTTCCAGGGCGAACTGATCGCGGTGCTCGCGGTGACCAACCCGGTGGACGGCCTGTCCTTCACGGAAACCGATTTCTCGCTGGTCGAGTCGCTGGCCGAACAGGTCGGGCTGGCGGTGCACAACAGCGATGCCATGCAGCTGCAGATCGAGAAGAACAAGCTCGATCTGGATATCGAGCTGGCCAGCAACATCCAGGGCCTGCTCCTGCCGAAAGCCTTCCCCCCGTCCGAAAAGCTGGCTTTCGCCGCCCACTGCACGCCGGCTCAAAAGATCGGCGGGGACCTCTACGATGTCTTCGCCCTGAATTCGAAGACCATCGGGGTCGCGGTGGCCGACGTGTCCGGCAAGGGGATTTCGGCCTCCATCCTCATGGCCATCTGCCAGACCAACCTGAGGCATTTTTCCAAGCTGCACCGTTCCCCTTCCAAAGTCCTGAGCGCGATCAATGCCGCCATGTCCGAGTCCATGCGCAAGGACATGTTCATCACCATCGTGTACGCCATCATCGACCTGGAAACCGAAAAGGTCACGATCGCGCGGGCCGGCCATGAACTACCACTCTTCTACGACACCCAGGAAGACGGCCGCGTCGAAGTCATCCCCGTGCGCTCGCAGGGCATGGCCGTCGGCATGGTGCCACCGGAAATTTTCGACCTGACCATCCAGGACACCGAAATCGAGTTCGGCGTGAAAGACGCCCTCCTGCTCTATACCGACGGAGTCACGGAAAGCGTGAATGCCGAAGGCGAGGAATACTCCGGCAAGCGCCTGACCCACACCCTTCGCAACCTCGGCGAAGGCACCGCCCAGGATATCGTGGACGGCGTCCTCGAAGGCGTCGGCCGCTTCTGCGGCGATGTCGGCCAGCCCGACGACCTCACCCTTATCGCGATCAAGCACGCGTAGGCGGCAGGCGGCTGTGCCGCCTGGAAGGATGAAGGCGGAGACCTGAGACCTGAAGCTCGCATAATTCCCCGGTAGCGAAAGCGCGACAGCGATTTCGACGGTGGAAGACGTACAACTCCTCAGCGGACGGATAAGGATATCCGTCCCTACCCACTGCTCGCGAGCCATGAAGACAGGCGTGATGCCCTGGAGGGATGCGATTTCGACTTACAACGCCGCAACGGACACGCTTCCGCGCGTCCGCCGAGGGCTAATGCGGAACCCATACCGGTGACATGGGAAAGATCCTATAGCCTATCCTATAGCCTGTCCCTTAGAATTCCCCGTTTCTTTAAACCGCTTATTACCGCTTTCGCTTTCGTTCCTACGGCGAGAGGTGGATCGTGCACGATACCGGTGTAGCGAAAGCGCGACAGCGATTTCGACGGTGGAAGACGTACAACTCCGCAGCGGACGGATAGGGATATCCGTCCCTACCCACACTGCTCGCGAGCCATGAAGACAGGCGTGATGCCCTGGAGGGATGCGATTTCGACCTACAACGCCGCAACCGCTTCGACCATTCGACAAGCTCATGGCAGGCAAAGCTCAGGGCTGCCGCGCTTCGTCAGGCCTCAAAAAACCTTCAGGTTTCAGCTTTCAAGTTTCAGCCCTCCAGCAAGCCCTCTGGGCTTGCCTACCCCAAACTGTTCAGGATGCGTTGGGTCTCGTCACGCTTCTCGGTGGTTTCGGCGAGTTGCTTGCGGGCGCCTTCGACGACCTGGGCCGGAGCACCATCGACGAATTTCGGGTTCTTCAGCTTGTTTTCACCGACTGCCACGAGCTTGTTGAGCTTTTCGAGCTCCTTGCTCAGGCGGGCCTTTTCCGCGTCGACGTCAATCGCACTGCTGAGGTCGAGATAGAGCGGCCCGAGCGGCGTCACCACTGCGGGAAGCCCGTCGGTGGATTTCCCGCCGATCGTATTCAGGCTGCCGATACCGGCGAGGGTCTGGATCAGGGCGGAATTGTCGGCGATGACCTGGGCGGCCTCGCCTTCGGCTCCGTAGAACACCTCGACGTCTCGCTTGTTGGCCAGATTGTACTGGGCCTTGAGTGCGCGGGCCTGGGAAATCAGCTCCTGCAGGTTGGCCACACGCTCGACCGCGCCGGCATCCACCTCGATCCCGGCCACGACTTCGCTGGCATGCGGAATCCGTGCGTTCTGGATAAAGGCCTGCGAGGCATCGTAGCCCAAGCCCTTCCACAGCTCTTCCGTGATGTGCGGCATGACCGGGTTGGCCAGTTGCAGGACTTGACGCAGGACCAGGTCCTGGATCGCCAGGCAGTTGTCACGCAGCGAGGCGTCCTTCAGTTTGCCCTTCGAGGCCTCCACATACCAGTCGCAGAAATCGCTCCAGAAGAATGCGTAGATGTTGTGGGTCAGCGGCGCGAGCTCGTAGCCGGTGAAGCACTTCTCGACGTCCTCCGTGACTTGGGCCAGACGGCCCAGGATCCAGTGGTCGTAGTCGTCACACTTGGCCGGATCGATACGTCCAAGGATGGCCTCGAGGCCGGAGTTGTCGGCCATTTCGCCGGACATTTGCCGGAAACGGGCGGCATTCCACAGCTTGTTGCAGAAATTACGTCCGATCTGGATACGGTCCTCGGAGAAAAGAATATCGGAACCGGTCGGCGCGATGTTGCAGATACCGAAGCGCAGGCCGTCGGCCCCGAATTTCTCGATCAGGTCGAGGGGATCCGGGGAATTGCCCAGCGACTTGGACATTTTGCGGCCCTTTTCGTCGCGGATCAGGCCGTGGATATAAATATTCTTGAAGGGGATACGGGCGGCGATCTCCGCGTCGGTCAGCTCTGCCTTATCTTCGCCGTAGAGCTCGAGCCCGGCCATGATCATACGGGCGACCCAGAAGAAGATAATATCGAAGCCAGTGACCAGGGTGGAAGTCGGGTACCAGAAATCGAGTTCCTTCTGCTGCGCTTCAGTCGGCTCCGGCCAGCCCAGGTTGGCCATGGGCCAGAGGTAGGAAGAGGCCCAGGTATCGAGAACGTCTTCCTCCTGCTCCCAGTTCTCAGGATCGGCGGGCCCTTCGACCGAGACGTGGACCTGCTCCGGATCGTTGAAATCGAGGGTGCTGCGCTCGAGCCCCTTCTTGTACCAGACCGGGATACGGTGGCCCCACCAAAGCTGGCGGCTGATGCACCAGTCCTGAATGCCGTTGAGCCAGTGCAGATAGGTCTTCTTCCAGCGGTCCGGGTGGAACTTGATGATGCCGCTCTCCACCGCGCGCTTGGCTTCCTCGACCTTCGGGTACTTAAGGAACCATTGCTCGGACAAACGCGGCTCGATCGGCACATCGCCCCGCTCGGAGAAACCGACGGTGTTTTCGTAGGGTTCGCGTTCGATCAGCAGACCCATGTCCTCAAGCTTCTGCGCCGCCACCTTGCGGGCCTCGAAGCGCTCCATGCCGTCAAAGTCTTCGCCCGCCAGGGCATTCAGCTTACCGTCGTGGTCGATCACCTCGATGACCTCCAGCCCGTGACGCTGGCCGATTTCAAAGTCATTCTTGTCGTGGGCGGGCGTCACCTTGAGGCAACCCGTACCAAACTCGCGGTCGACATATTCGTCGCCGATGATCGGAATCGGAGCCTTGGGGAAGGGACGCCAGACCGTCTTGCCGATCAGATGCTTGTAGCGCTCATCTTCCGGGTGCACCGCAACCGCAGTATCCCCCATCAGGGTCTCAGGGCGGGTCGTGGAAATTTCCAGATGGGTGCGCTCGCCGTCCGGCTCGACCAGCTCGTAGCGCATCTTGTAGAAGTAGCCCTTCTGCGGCTTCATGTTGACCTCCTCGTCGGAGATCGCGGTGTGCGTGGCCGGGCACCAGTTAACCATCCGCTTGCCGCGGTAGATGTAGCCGCGCTTGTAGAAGTCGACAAATGCGGTGAGCACCGCCTTGGAGTAGTGATCGTCCAGGGTGAAGCTGGTGCGGTCCCAGTCGCAGGAAGCGCCAAGCTTTTGCAGCTGCTTGAGTATCACGCCCCCCGACTCTTCGCGAAATTCCCAGACCTTCTCGACAAATGCCTCACGGCCAAGATCGTACTTCGACTTGCCTTCCGAGGCACGCAGCTGCTTTTCCACCTTCGTCTGGGTGGCAATGCCGGCGTGGTCGGTGCCGGGCTGCCAGAGCACCGCCTTGCCTTCGAGGCGGGCGCGGCGGATGAAGATGTCCTGCAGGGTGTTGTCCAGAACGTGGCCCATGTGCAGCATGCCGGTCACATTGGGCGGCGGGATCATGATCGCATAGGGCTCGCGGGCATCATCCACCTGCCCCTTGAAGCATCCGGCTTCAAGCCAGTTGGCGTACCAGCGTTGTTCGACTTCTTTCGGTTCGTAGGCTTTTGCGATCTCAGACATGGCAGAAAAATCGGGAAAGCTGCCTACCGTGCCGCCCCCGGCGCTGGTTTCAAGCCAGAAAGGTAGAGGCCGGAGGCCGGCCTGTCCTCAGCTTGTCTAAGGGAAGGCCTCAGGAGGGCTGAAACTTGAGACCTGAGAATTCCCTTGAACCCCTCCACCGCTTCGCGGTCCCCCTCCCCTGCAAGCAGAGGAGGAGCTTATATCTGACAGGTACAACATCCGGTATCTCGCATCCCGTATCCCCCAAACGCCTTCAGGCCCAAAAAAAGGAGACGTATAGCCTGTCCCTTAACACTCCCCGCAATGGACGCGCAGAAGCGCGTCAGCCGGATGATCGTCAAGAACCCCGCCGGTACAGGTTCAGGACATAGGTACCAAAAAAGGTTCAGGACATGGGTAACACTTTCGGCCAGAAAGGGTGATGCCATGGAGAGAAACCAAAATGATAGAAGAACGCATGAATTTTGCCTTAAAGAGC
>NZ_JAPZEI010000014.1 GCF_027257905.1 Coraliomargarita parva | reverse complement strand
CTCTTTAAGGCAAAATTCATGCGTTCTTCTATCATTTTGGTTTCTCTCCATGGCATCACCCTTTCTGGCCGAAAGTGTTACCCATGTCCTGAACCTTTTTTGGTACCTATGTCCTGAACCTGTACCCACAACCGCTCCCTTCTTCGCTCTTCGAGCTTCGCTGGGCAGGTCGCTAGAGGGCCCTGCCGGGCGAGGTTGGGGAGGGGATTTTGGGATGAGGATTTCCGGCTGAGCCGGACTTTCCGAATAGAGAGGTCCACATCGCTGACTAAAGAAGCATCGTTGTACGAACCAGTGTTGTAAGCGGATCACTCGTTTTGTTTTCCGCTGCAGGTAGACCGCTTATTCCCGCTTATGTACGCTCCCGCCTTCGTTCCTTACGGCGTGGCGTGGATGCTTACAACGCCGTACTTATATTTTGGTTTTGATACTGCGCGGCAAATAGACCTTCCCGACAATAAACCGTTGTTGTACGATAAGCGGTGATAAGTGGTAATAAGCGGTGAAAAAAGAAGCATCGTTGTACGAATCAGTGTTGTACGCGGATCACTCGTTTTGTTTTCCGCTGACGGGCCCTTCGACTTGCTCAGGACAGGTGGGCCGCTTATGACCGCTTATGTACGCTCCCGCCTTCGTTCCTTACGGCGTGGCGTGGATGCCTACAACGCCGCATCTTATTTAGGGTTTAGATACAGCAGTGCAATGAACCCTCCCCAAAATAAACCGTCGTTGTAAGCATTCACGTAAATTAACGTGAATTAACGGTCCAAAATTACCAGCGTTGTAAGCCATTCGTGCTCATTCGTGTTAATGGTCCGGTCTTCCGCAATGCGGAATCCGGTCATGTCGTCGCGATGCTCCTCGGAACGTGGTTTCAAAAACACGGCGTTGTACGCCGTTCGTGGTTTCAGCCCTGCGCTGCCGCGCTCCGTCAGCTCTCGGTACCTTCAGGTTTCATCCTTCCGCCCTGCAGAGGCCGCAGGCCTCTGCGGGCTCTGCCCGATTTGGCCTGTGGAGTGCTGCACGGGGGCTCCAGTCTTATGATAAATCGTCGGAGTGTTTACAAGCCAGCCGGGCCGGAATCCGGTGATTCCGGTCCATATTCAGGGGTTATGCGGCGGTTGCGGGGACTGCTGTGGCCGGGCGTATGGGGTGGCCGGAACGCCTTGAGTATGGGGGTTCCGCGCGGATTTTACGGCCAATCTGAACGAGAAGGGGGAGAAATGCGATTTTCTCATAGACAGTTCTAGTTCAATAACTAATTTGCTCGTTCTTTTGACTTTTTTACAAATCCGGACGGGCGCCGACCGCCAAGCTCATTCCCTCCGACGAAACCACTGAACGAACCTTTTTGCACATCATGATGGACAAGAATCAGATTCAACCGAAGGCCCAGGGCCTCTACGATCCTCAATTCGAACATGAAAACTGCGGCATCGGCCTGATCGTCGATATGAAAGGCCGCAAATCGCACGACATCGTGCAGGGTGCCTTGGAGATCTGTGTGAATCTGGATCACCGCGGCGGTTGCGGCTGCGACCCGATCACGGGGGACGGCGCCGGCCTCTTCATCCAGCTCCCGCACAAATTCTTCAAGAAGGCCTGCCCGTCCGAGTGCGGCTTCGAGCTGCCGGAAGAGGGCGACTATGGCGCCGGCTTTGCCTTCCTCTCCAAGAACGAGGAAGAGCGTACGAACGAGCAGAACATCATCGGTGAGATCATCGAGGAAGAAGGCCTGAAGCTGATCGGCTGGCGCGACGTGCCGGTGCGCAGCGAGATTTTGGGCAAGGCTTCCGCCGCCTGTGAGCCGCTCATGCGCCAGTTCTTCGTGGAGCGCAGCGCCGACGTGGCCCGCGGCCTCGCCTTCGAGCGCAAGCTCTACATCGTGCGCCGCCTGGCTACCCACCGGATCCGCTACAGCGGGCAGGACGAGGACTCCATTTTCTACATCAGCTCCCTGTCGAGCCGCACCATGACCTACAAGGGCATGCTCACGACCCAGCAGCTGATCGACTACTTCCCGGACCTGGCGGACGAGGACATGGAGTCGGCCCTGGCGCTGACCCACTCCCGTTTCTCGACCAACACCTTCCCGAGCTGGCCGCGCGCCCAGCCCTTCCGCTACCTTTGCCACAACGGTGAAATCAACACCGTGCGCGGCAATGAGAACTGGCTGTACGCCCGTCAGATGCAGCTGGCCAGCGAGGTCTTCGGCGACGATTTGAAGAAGTTGCTCCCGATCATCCGGGAAGACGGCTCCGACTCGCAGAAGTTCGACAACTGCCTGGAGTTCCTCGTGCTCTCCGGCCGCAGCCTGACCCATGCGATGATGATGATGATTCCCGAGCCCTGGGAACGTCACAAGAGCATGCCGCAGTACAAGCGCGACTTCTATGAGTTCCACGCCTGCATGATGGAGCCCTGGGACGGTCCGGCCGCCATGGCCATCTCCGACGGTGTGCAGGTCGGTGCGACCCTCGACCGGAACGGTCTGCGTCCCTCCCGCTACTATGTGACCGCCGATGACCGCGTGATTCTGGCCTCGGAAGTGGGCGTGCTGGAAGGCATCGAGCCGAAGAACGTGGTGAAGAAGGGCCGCCTCGAGCCGGGCCGCATGCTCCTGATCGACATGGAGGAAGGCCGCATCGTGGGCGACTCCGAGCTGAAGGAGAAGATCGCCAAGCAGCTGCCCTACGGGGACTGGCTGCAGGAGAATCTCGTGCGCTCGGAAGACCTGCCGGCTGTGACCGAGGTGCCGGAAGACGATTTTGCAAGCATCGAGACCCGCCAGAAGGCCTTCGGCTACACCTTCGAAGACATGCGCTTCATCGTCGGCCCGAGCGCCGAGACCGGCAAGCAGCCGCTCGGCTCGATGGGCAATGATGCCCCGCTGGCGGTGCTGTCCGACCAGCCGCAACTGCTCTACAACTACTTCAAGCAGCTCTTCGCCCAGGTGACCAACCCGCCGATCGACCCGATCCGTGAGGAGCTGGTGACTGCGAGCGTGACCTTTGTCGGCTCCGAAGGCGACCTGACCCGTCCGGGCCCGGACAGCTGCCGCATGATCAAGTTTGAATCGCCGCTGATCGACCGCAAGCAGCTGGCCCAGCTCCGCTACATCAATTTGCCGGGCTTTAAGGCCACCAAGCTGCCGATCACTTTCGAAGCCAGCCTGGGCGGCATGACCGAGGGCCATCACAGCCTGCAGGAGCCCTCCATCTCCGGCAAGGGGATCGAAGCCGCGCTGGAAAAGCTCTTCGACCACGCCGACGCCGCGATCCGCGACGGGGTGAACATCCTGATCCTCTCCGACCGCAAGGTGGGCCCGAAGAAGGCCCCGATCCCGGCCCTGCTGGCCGTGGCCGGCCTGCACCACCACCTCGTCCGCAAGGGCACCCGGACCCGCGTGTCCATCGTCCTGGAATCGGCCGAGCCGCGTGAAGTGCAGCACTTCGCCCTGCTGCTGGGCTATGGTGCCGATGTGATCAACCCGTACCTCGCGCTGGAAACCGTGCGCCACCTGGTGGACCGCGGCGACCTCGAGCTCGACCCGGAAAAGGCCTGCTACAACTTCCTCAAGGCCAACCTGAACGGCGTGATCAAGACCATGTCGAAGATGGGGATTTCCACCGTGGCCTCCTACCGCGGCGCCCAGATCTTCGAGGCGATCGGCCTGAACCAGAGCGTGATCGACAAGTATTTCACCAAGACCGCGTCCCGTGTGGAAGGCATCGGCCTGCCCACCATCGCGAAGGAGACCGAGGCCCGTCACAAGAAGGCCTTCGCTCCGCGTGATGACGAGCGCGGCGCGGCCCTGGACACCGGCGGTGTCTACCAGTGGCGTGCCGGTGGTGAGCGTCACCTCTTTAATCCGGTGACTATCCACAAGCTGCAAAAGGCCACCCGCCTGGGTGATTTCGCGGTCTTCAAGGAGTACTCCGACGTGATCAACAACCAGTCCAAGGAGATGTTCACGCTCCGCGGCCTGATGGAATTCAAGCTCGACCCGGCGAAGTCCGTGCCGCTGGAGGAGGTCGAATCGATCGAATCGATCATGAAGCGCTTCAAGACCGGGGCGATGTCCTACGGCTCGATTTCGAAGGAAGCGCACGAATCGCTGGCCATCGCGATGAACCGGATCGGCGGCAAGTCGAACACCGGCGAGGGTGGCGAAGACATCGACCGTTTCACCCGCGATGCCAACGGCGACCTGCGCCGCTCGGCCATCAAGCAGGTGGCATCCGGCCGTTTCGGGGTGACCAGCTACTACCTGGTGAATTCCGACGAGATCCAGATCAAGATCGTCCAGGGCGCGAAGCCGGGCGAGGGTGGTGAGCTGCCGGGCCACAAGGTCCTGCCGCAAATCGCCAAGACCCGCGGCACGACCCCGGGTGTGGGCCTGATCTCGCCCCCGCCGCACCACGATATTTACTCGATTGAGGACCTCGCGGAGCTCATCCACGACCTCAAGAACTCCAACGTCAACGCCCGCATCAACGTCAAGCTGGTCTCCGAGGTCGGCGTCGGCACGATTGCCGCGGGTGTGGCCAAGGCCAAGGCGGACGTGATTCTCGTGTCCGGTTACGACGGCGGTACCGGGGCTTCCCCGCGTTCCTCCATCCAGCACGCCGGGGCTCCCTGGGAGCTGGGTGTGGCCGAGACCAACCAGACCCTTCTGCTCAATGACCTGCGCTCCCGCGTGGTGGTGGAAACCGACGGCCAGCTCAAGACCGGCCGCGACGTGGCCATCGCCTGCCTGCTCGGGGCCGAGGA
Organism: Coraliomargarita parva; assembly: GCF_027257905.1. Classification (NCBI taxonomy): domain Bacteria; kingdom Pseudomonadati; phylum Verrucomicrobiota; class Opitutia; order Puniceicoccales; family Coraliomargaritaceae; genus Coraliomargarita; species Coraliomargarita parva. The sequence goes on along the minus strand of NZ_JAPZEI010000014.1, from coordinate 118,725 downwards.
ATTCGGCTTTGCGACCGCACCGCTGGTCACCCTGGGCTGCCTGATGATGCGTGTCTGCCACAAGAACACCTGCCCGGTGGGCGTGGCCACCCAGAATCCGGAGCTGCGCAAGAAATTTGGCGGCGGCGCCGATGCGGTGGTCAATTTCATGACCTACGTGGCGACCGAGCTGCGCGAGCTCATGGCGGAACTCGGCTTCCGCAGCATTCCCGAAATGGTGGGCCGTGTGGACAAGCTGGAGATGCGCAATGCGATCGACCACTGGAAGGCCAAGGGTCTCGACTACAGCAAGATCCTCTACCGTCCGGATGTGCCGAAGGAAGTGGGCACCTACTGCCAGATGACGCAGGACCACCTGCTCGACAAGTCCCTCGACATGATCGAGGTGCTGAACCAGGCGCAACCCGCCATCCAGGAGGGCAAGCCGGTCGAGATCAACCTGCCGATCGTCAACACCAACCGTGTGGTCGGGACCATCACCGGTGCGGAAATTTCCCGCAAGCACGGTGCGGACGGCCTGCCGGAAGACACCGTGAAGATCAATTTGACCGGTTCCGCCGGCCAGAGCCTGGGCGCTTTCTGCCCGCAGGGCATGACCTTCACCGTGACCGGGGACACCAACGACTATCTGGGCAAGGGCCTGTCCGGTGCCAAGATCATCGTGCGCCCGCCGGAGGATTCCCCCTTCGTGGCCCACGAGAACATCATCACAGGGAACGTCTGTTTCTACGGTGCGACCAAGGGCGAAGCCTACATCGCCGGGATGGCGGGTGAGCGCTTCTGCGTGCGGAACTCGGGTGTCGAAGCGGTCATCGAAGGTGTGGGCGACCACGCGCTCGAGTACATGACCGGCGGCCTGGTGATCAACATCGGTACGACCGGCCGTAACCTCGGTGCCGGCATGTCGGGCGGGGTGGCCTACGTCTTCGACGAGGCGGGCGACTTCGTGCAGTACCACCTGAACCCGGACATGGTGAATGTTTACCAACTGATCGAATGCGGGGACGACGAGATCGCCCTGGTCAAGTCGAAGATCGAAAAGCACGTGGCCTACACCGGTTCCAAGCGTGGCCAGGCGATCCTCGACAACTGGCCGGCCATCGCCGAGAAGTTCCTCAAGATCATGCCACAGGACTACGAGCGTGTGCTTCAAGCCCAGGCCCGTGCCGAAGAGCGCGGCCTCAAGGGTGACGACGCCATCCTCGCCGCCTTCGAAGAAAACGTTAAAGCGGGCCACTAAAATCGAGTATGAATGTAGGAAAGTGTCAAAGTCACTCAGCTTCACACTTTCCCTGCTTCCTACTTTTACACCTTCACACTTTCAAACCTTCCAACTCTAAAGAAAATGGGTAAAGCAACTGGATTTATGGAATTTGAGCGCAAGCCGATCGCGGACCGCGATCCGATCGAGCGTCTCAAGGACTGGGAAGAAACACACGTACACTTCAAGGAAGACCTGGTGCGTACGCAAGGCGCGCGTTGCATGGACTGTGGCACGCCTTACTGCCACACCGGCATGACGCTGAGCAACATGGCCAGCGGCTGCCCGGTCAACAACCTGATCCCGGAATTCAACGACCTGGTGTACAAGGGCAAGTGGAAGGATGCCTACGACCGCCTGTCCAAGACCAACAACTTCCCGGAATTCACCGGCCGCGTCTGCCCGGCTCCCTGTGAAGGTTCCTGTGTGCTCGGCGTGATCGAGCCGCCGGTCACGATCAAGAACATCGAGTGCTCCATCATCGACAAGGCCTGGGCCGAAGGCTGGGTCGTCCCGACCCCGCCGGCCGACCGCACCGGCAAGAAGGTCGCCGTGGTGGGCTCCGGTCCGGCCGGCCTCGCCGCCGCCGACCAGCTGAACAAGGCCGGCCACCTGGTCACGGTCTACGAGCGCGCCGACCGTATCGGCGGCCTGCTCATGTACGGCATCCCCAACATGAAGCTGCAGAAGGAAGTGGTCACCCGCCGCGTCAAGCTGATGGAAGCCGAAGGCGTGACCTTCACCACCGGTGTTGAAATCGGCAAGGACCTGCCGGCCAAGCAGCTGATGGATGAATTTGATGCGGTCGTGCTCTGCTGTGGCGCGACCAAGCCCCGCGACCTCCCGATCGAGGGCCGCGAGTTCGGCAATATCCGCTTTGCCATGGAATTCCTCGGACCCAACACCAAGGAGATCTGGGACATCCGCGACGGCAAGAGCGAGCAGTTCACCGAACTGGCCAAGGGCAAGAATGTGGTCATCATCGGCGGTGGCGACACCGGCACCGACTGTGTGGGCACCTCCCTGCGCCATGGCTGCAAGAGCGTGACCCAGCTGGAAATCATGCCCAAGCCGCCGATGGAACGCGCGCCGAACAACCCCTGGCCGGAATGGCCCAAGACCTACAAGGTCGACTACGGCCAGGAGGAAGCCGCCGCCGTACAGGGTGACGATCCGCGCCAGTACCTGATCACCGCAAGCAAGTTTGAAGGCGACGCCGACGGCAACGTGAAGGGCGTCCACGTCCACAACATCGAGTGGGTGAACGACAACGGCCGTTTCATCCCGAAGAAGATCGAGGGCAGCGAGCGCGTGCTCGACGCCGAGCTCGTCCTGCTGGCCATGGGCTTCCTCGGACCGGAAAGCACCATCGTCGAAGAGCTGGGTCTCGACCAGGACGCACGCTCCAACGTGAAGGCGGACTACGGCAAGTTCACCACCAATGTGGACAATGTCTTCGCCGCCGGTGACATGCGCCGCGGCCAGTCCCTCATCGTCTGGGCGATCAACGAAGGCCGCGCCGTGGCCCGCGAGTGCGACAAGTTCCTCATGGGCGCAACCAAGCTGCCGTAAGAGGCGGCTGCGCCGCCTGGAAAGTTGAACTGACCTGCCGGTAACCAGTTTTCAGGCCGCATCCATTGATTGGGTGCGGCCTTTTTTCGGGGCTTACAACGGCGTGTTTTTGAAACCACGAATTTACACGAATGAGCACGAATGCTTACAACGCCGCATACACTCAGGGAGGTAGGGACGGATATCCCTATCCGTCCGCCGAGGCCTGCTGGATGGATACGCACTGATGGACACGAATGGCTTACAACTCCGTACTCTCTTGGGAGGATTTCCGCTGACGGGCCCTACGACTCGCTCAGGGCAGGTAGACCGCTTATGTACGCTTATGCCTACAACGCCGCATCTTTTTAGGGTTTGTGTGCTGGCGGGCAATAACCCTCCCCAACATAAACCGGTGTGCACGATAAGCGGTAATAAGCGGTAATAAGCGGTGAAAAAAAAAGTATCGTTGCACGAATCAGTGTTGTAAGCGGCTCACGCGTTTTGTTTTCCGCTGACGCGGACACCGCTTATGACCGCTTATGTACGCTTATGCCTACAACGCCGTACTTATATTTTTGGTTTGATACAGCAGTGCAATGAACCCTCCCCAACATAAACCGGTGTGCACGATAAGCGGTGATAAGTGGACATAAGCGGTTTCCGGCTGAGCCGGACCCACATAGCTGACTAAAAAAGTATCGTTGCACGAATCAGTGTTGTAAGCGGCTCACGCGTTTTGTTTTCCGCTGACGCGGACACCGCTTATGTCCGCTTATGTGACGCTAATTCTAACAACGCCGCATCTTATTTAGGGTTTAGATACAGCAGTGCAATGAACCCTCCCCGAAATAAACCGTCGTTGTAAGATCCACGTCACGCCGTAGTAAACGAAGGCGGAAGCGGAGATAAGCGGACATAAGCGGTTTCCGGCTGAGCCGGACCCACATAGCTGACTAAAAAAGCATCGTTGTACGAATCAGTGTTGTAAGCCATTCGTGCTCATCCGTGTGCATGGTCCGGTCTTCCGCAATGCGGAATCCGGCATGCCTCGGCGTATCGTAGAGGAGACGGGTCATGTCGTCGCGATGCTCCTCGGAACGTGGCATTAGCCCCGCGTAGCCTTTAGGCGTAGCGGGGTTTCAACCCTACGCTGCTGTCAGCCATCCGTGCCCATTTGCGGTTTCAGCCTTCCTGCCGCCTCAATCGAAATCGCTGTCGCGCTTTCGCTACAAAAATACGTGGCACGCTGTTTCAGGTTTCCGCCCTCCAGGTGGCACAGCCGCCTCAATACCTGCCAGAGGAGACGGGGGCGGGGAGGGGGCGGGAGCAGACGATCCGCCAGCTGCCGTCCTTGCGCTGGCCGACGGTGTAGAGGCTGGTCAGGCCGTCCTCGACATCGTAGCGCACCCGCATGCGGTAGCCCGGCTCCAGGCTGGGGCCGTATTGGACCCCGTCGTGGGTGAAGTCGATGACCTCTTCCGGCGCGCCCGACAGGGGCTCGAACTCAATCGCGGCGATCGGTAGCCCCAGTTCGTATTTCAAGGCCGCCTTGAGCATGGAAACGGTCCAGTTGTCCGTGCCCTTGAGCTCATACAGCTCCAGCATGGGGCCGATGTCTTTCGCCTGGTTGGCCGCCCTGAATGCCTTCGCCAAATGGCTTAATCCCGGATCCACCCGCGTGTCCGGCTTGCAGGCGGTCACCATCAAGCCGGCGAAACAGATCCATACGCCTCTCTGAATCGATCGTAACATATAACTAAAATCCTTCTTATCATGACACGAGCGGGGAAGGGAAGTTCAATGCAGAAGCTGACAGAAGCCGGAGGCTTCTGCGAGGGCTGAGGGCGGACGAAGCGCGGCAGCGCGGAGATGGTGATGGAGCGCACTAGCGCGTAAATGGTGAAATGCGAAGCATTTCGCCCGTAGCGAAGCGAAGGGCGACTGAAGCGGCCTGTCCTGAGCCTGCCGAAGGGGTGCCCTTTGGGCGCTGAAGGAACAAACCTGAAGGAGGACATTTTTGTAGCGAAAGCGCGACAGCGATTTCGACCGGGGCTTATCCCTACAACCCCGCATCCATTTTTGTGGTTTGGATTCTGTCAGGCCAATAATGCTCCCCCAATAAGCCGGTGCGCGTGCGTCCCGCCTCCGTTCCTCTACGGCGTGGCGTGTCCCGCCTCCGTTCCTTTGAGGCGTGGCGTGTCCCGCCTCCGTTCCTCTACGGCGTGGCATGTCCCGCCTTAGCGGGTTTGAAAAGATCCACGTCACGCCGTAGTAAACGAAGGCGGAAGCGGTAATGAGCGGTCATGAGCGGCGTCGAGCCCTGCGTAGCCTTTAGGCGTAGCGGGGTGAAAAAAGACGTAGCTGTACGCCTAGTTGTAAGCGTTTCAGCGTTTTGATTTCCGCTGCGCGGAGACCGCTTATGACCGCTCATGTACGCTTATGCCTACAACGCCGCATGGTTTTAGGGATTGGATAGTGCATGAGAAGCAATCCTCCCAAATTGAACCCGTCGTTGTAAGATCCACGTCACGCCGTAGGAACGAAGGCGGAAGCGGTGATAAGTGGTAATAAGCGGTTAAAAATGACGTCGTTGTACGCTGGGTTGTAAGCGGATCATGCGTTATGATTTCCGCTGCGCGGAGACCGCTTATGACCGCTAATGTGACGCTAATCTTACAACGCTGTGGACTTAACCCCGCTACGCCTAGAGGCTACGCAGGGCTTAACGCCGCAGAGCACGCAGAGTGCGCGGAGAGCCCAGAGGCTTACAACCCCGCACTCTTTTTTGGTTTTGATGCTGCGTGGCAAATAGACCTCCCCAACATAAACCGTCGTGCACGATTCACGCGCTCGCGTCCCGCCTTCGTTCCTACGGCGTGGCGTGTCCCGCCTTAGCGGGGTCAATTCACGTGAATTAACGGCGCCTAGCCCGAATGGCACTACTTTAAGCTTCTTATCGTAGTGGCGACTTCAGTCGCCATCGAGCCGAGGGCTTAGGATGCTGAATATGGCAGCTAAAGCAGCCACTACGAGCGACGCTTTGTTGCAATAGGAACCCTTCAATTTGTCCTTAAGTAGTGCCATTCGAGCCTAGCCCTGCGTAGCCTTCAGGCGTAGCGAGGTCCAAAATCACCAGCGTTGTAAGCCATTCGTGTGCATTCGTGACCATTCGTGGTTTCAAAACAAGCCGTTTTCGCCTCAAAAAGTGCCGCTTTTTCACTAAAAAGTGTAAAAAAGAGATTGAAACAAAGGCATTGCACAGTCCTAAAAGCTCGCCTTATTTTGTCACCGAGTTTCAACAATACCACGGAAGGCGGCGGTGGCGGCCTTCCGGAATCAACCCTCAGAACAGGACACGACCTTGGACTTAAAAGCAATTAAACAGGTAATCGACCTCATGAAACGCTCGGAACTCACCGAGTTCGAACTGGAAGAAGAAGGCTTCAAGCTGCGCCTCAGCCGCAAGAACGGCGATGTGATCCCGCAAATCGTGCATGCGGCGCCCATGGCGGCCACCACGCCTCCCTTCCCGGTCGCCACCGCAGAAGCACCCGCGCCGGAAAAGCCGGCCGAAGAAAAGGGCATTTCCGTGATCAAGTCGCCCATGGTGGGGACGTTCTACCGCGCGCCCTCTCCGGAGAGTGCGGTCTTTGCCGATGTCGGCACGAAGGTCTCGGCGGACAGCGTGGTCTGCATCATCGAAGCGATGAAGGTGATGAACGAGATCCAGTCGGAGCTCAGCGGGACCATTACCGAGGTCCTGGTCGAAAACGGTGAAGCCGTGGAATACGGCCAGCCGCTCTTCAAAGTCAAAACTGCTTGAAACCCCGGATGATTAAAAAGGTCCTTATTGCCAACCGGGGTGAAATCGCGCTCCGGATCGTCCGCGCTTGTAATGAGCTCGGGATCAAGACCCTCGCCGTGTATTCGGAGGCGGATGAGCAGTCCCTGCACGTGCAGCTGGCGGACGAGGCCATCTGCATCGGGCCCCCGGCGGGCAACCAGAGCTACCTGAAGGCCGACCGGATCATCGCGGCCGCGGAAATCGCCGATGTCGACGCGATCCACCCGGGCTACGGCTTCCTCGCCGAAAACGCGGATTTCGCGGAGCAGTGCGAGCGCTGCAACATCAAGTTCATCGGGCCCGGCGCCGATGCGATTATCAATTTCGGGGACAAGGCCCGTGCCCGCGAGATGGCCGTCCAGGCCAAGGTGCCGGTCATTCCCGGCAGTGAAGGCACGGTCGACAACGAAAAGGACGCCCTCGAGGTGGCCAAGAAGATCGGTTTCCCTGTCATCATCAAGGCGGTGGCCGGCGGTGGCGGCAAGGGCATGCGTACCGCGCACAATGCGGTGGCTTTTGCCAAGGAATATGCCAGCGCCCGCAACGAGGCGGAAAAGGCCTTCGGCAACGGCGCGGTCTATATCGAGAAGTTCCTCGAGGCCCCGCGCCACATCGAGATCCAGGTGCTCGGCGACCAGCACGGCAATGTCATCCATTTGGGCGAGCGGGACTGCTCCGTGCAGCGCCGCCACCAGAAGCTGATCGAGGAGGCGCCGTCGCCCTTCATCTCGGACGATGTCCGGAAGAAAATGGGCCGGGACGCGGTCAAGCTGGCCAAATCGGTGAACTACGAGGGGGCCGGCACGATCGAGTTCCTGGTCGACGAGAAGCAGAACTATTATTTCATCGAGATGAACACCCGGATCCAGGTGGAACACGGGGTGACGGAAGAAGTCACCGGTGTGGACCTGGTCAAGGAGCAGATCCTCATCGCCAGCGGGCAGAAGCTGAGCTACGAGCAGAAGGAAATCAAGTTCCTGCGCCACGCCATCGAGTGCCGCGTCTGCGCCGAGGACCCGGGCCGCAATTTCGCGCCCTGTCCCGGTGAGATCTCCCTCTACTACTCGCCCGGCGGTCACGGGGTGCGGATCGACTCGCACGTCTATGGCGGCTACACCATCCCGCCGCACTACGACAGCATGATCAGCAAGATCATCACCTACGGGAAGACCCGTGAGCTGGCCCTCGACCGGATGGACCGCGCGCTGGGTGAATACATCATCCGCGGGATCAGCACGAATATTCCCTTCTCCCGCGCGATTATCCGCGACCCCCACTTCCGTGAGGGCAAAGCCACCACCAAGTATGTGGAAGAATTTGTCACGCGAGTGCCTAAGGACCTTTACACCTAGGCGATAGCTGCTAAGTTACCAGTCAATATGAGCAAGGAACCCGAATCCAGTCCGGAAACAAAGATCCCCACGGTTTCCGAAGAGTCGAATACCCTCGGTGATATCCGTATCAACCACAGCGTGGTGGCGAGCATCGTTCGTCTCGCGGCTCTCGAAGTCTCCGGCGTCGCAGCAGTCGGCGGCGGTTTTGTCGACGGCATCGCCGAAATTTTCTCCAAGAAGGGCGACGAGCGCGGCGTACGCGTGGATGAGGACGAGGTCGGCGACTACAAGATCGAGATTCGCGTCATCCTGCGCTTCGGTGTCGAGCTGGCCGTGGTGGCCGGTCATATCCAGCAGCGTGTGGCCGAGCAGGTCGAAAAAATGACCAGCAAGAGCGTCGCCCGGGTCAACGTCATCATCGACGGGGTCCGTACGGAAGAGCCGAAAAGCCGCGAAGAGTGGGAAGACCAACCCCACACCGACTAAAATTTGAATCACAGCCGCGGTGCCTCGCCCCGCGGCTTTTTCTATGAACTGGGAAAGCATCATTGATCTGATCAGCAAGGTGGACCCCATGATCTGGGCGGTCATCGCCCTGGTCCTTTTTGTCCTGCTCCTGCTCTCCTTTCTGGTGCGCAAGCTCAAGCCCAAGAGCGTGGTGGCCTACACCACGGACAGCGGGCGGGTGCTGGTCAGCCAGTCGGCCATCGTCGAGCTGGTGCAGACCTCCTGCGCGCAGGTCGAGGCCATCGCCAAGCCCAGCGTCAAGATCCGGACCCAGCGCAACAAGACCCACCTGCAGATCGGCTTCAAGCTGACCAGCGGCGGGCGCATGCGCGAGATCGAGCAGCTGCTCAAGAGCCATTTGACCCGGACCCTGACCGAAAACCTCGGCATCGAGAATCTCGGCACGATCGAGATCAAGGCCACCGGTTTCAAGGGCGGCAAGATCCAGTCGCCCGTCGCTCACAAGCCCAAGCAGCTGGAAGAGTTCACCGACATGTCCGATATCAACCCGGACGAGGTGGAGGAAGAGGAAAGCAAGCCCTGAGGGCTTGCTTTGAGGGATGAAGGAACAAACCTGAAGGGGAGGCGGGTGTTGTTTGTTGGACGTGCTGACAACGGTGTGAGAGTTTGGAACCACGAATGGGCACAAATGTGCACGAATGGCTTACAATCCCGCTAGGGCGGGACGCGAGCGCGCTGGTGATTTGGGGGAGCATTATTGGCCTTACAGAATCCAAACCACAAAAATGGATGCGGAGTTGTAGGTATTCACGTCACGCCGTAGGAACGAAGGCGGAAGCGTCACATTAGCGGTCATAAGCGGTCTCCGCGCAGCGGAAATCATAACGCATAATCCGCTTACAACTAGGCGTACAGCTACGGATTTTTCACCCCGCTACGCCTGAAGGCTACGCGGGGCTAATGCCACGTTCCGAGGAGCGTAGCGACGACCCGCCTTCGTTCCTACGGCGTGGCGTGCCGGATTTCGCTTTGAGGAAGACCGGACCATGCACACGGATGGGCACGAATGGCGTACAACGGTGTAGTTTTGAACCCCGCTACGCCTGAAGGCTACGCAGGGCTTAATGCCGTTAATCCGCCTTCGTGCCTACGGCGAGACAGGTGAACGTTAATTTACGTGAATGGCTTACATCCCGCATCTTTTTTTTTGGAGGCGTACTCAAATTCCCCGCCTTGGTTAAGGCGGGGTGGCTGACGCGCAGCGGCCCGCCCTGAGCTTTGCCTGCCATGAACTTTGCCTGCCATGAGCATGTCGAATGGTCGAATGGTCGAAGCGGCAGACAGGGTGGTTCGTCGTACCCATCTGGAATGGCGTACAACGGTGTGGTTTTGGACCCCGCTACGCCTGAAGGCTACGCAGGGCTTAATGCCGTTAATGGATCCCGCTAAGGCGGGACACGCCACGCCGTAGAGGAATGGAGGCGGGACACGCCACGCCGTAGAGGAATGGAGGCGGGACACGCCACGCCGTAGAGGAATGGAGGCGGGACGCACGCGCGTTAACGTTAATGCCTACAGCGCCGCATACATTCCGGGAGGTAGGGACGGATATCCCTATCCGTCCGCCGAGGCCTGTCGTTGGAGAGGCAAATGATGCTTCCAGCAATCACGCGTTCTTTCATGGGGTCGCCCGCAGAATGGAGGGACGCGCTTCCGCGCGTCCGTTCCAGCGATTGTCAGTGTCGTTCGCGGAACCACCCCGTCTGCCGCTTAGGCGGCATCCACCCCTCCTTCGCCAAGGAGGGGAATGTTAGGAGCGGATTACAATCCTCCCAAACTGAAATCATTGTTGTCAGATCCACGCGCTTGCTGGCGGGATTAACGGCATTAAGCCCGAATGGCACTACTTTAAGCTTCTTATCGTAGTGGCGACTTCAGTCGCCATCGAGCCGAGGTGGCTTAGGATGCTGAATATGGCAGCTAAAGCAGCCACTACGAGCGACGCTTTGTTGCAATAGGAACCCTTCAATTTGTCCTTAAAGTAGTGCCATTCGAGCCTAGCCCTGCGTAGCCTTCAGGCGTAGCGGGGTACAAAACTCCCGTGGCTCACTTCACCTTGCGGCTTTTCTTGAATCGTTCGCCCCAGGGCTGGTGTCTTTTCGTTTCATGCGGTGGGTGAGGCTGAGCTCCTTGACGACTTGGACCAAGCTGGGGATTTTCCACGGTTCGAGTCGACCACGGCAGTGTTGACGTATCCGTTTTTTCCATTCACGTGCCGTTGCCTCGGACTGCGTGACTAAGCGGCATGCGAGGGCCTGGCCGACAATCGGATCTTCGACGCCATAGACTTCGCAGGCTTCGATTTCGGGGAGACTGGCCAGAGCGGCTTCGACTTCTGCAGGCAGCACTTTTTGCCCGCCTACATTGATGACGGTATTGGTGCGGCCCAGGATCCGAAGTGTGCCGGGACGAGTCTCTTGGACGAGGTCGCCGGTCCGGTACCAGCCTTCGGCTTCGAGGGAGTCGTTGGGGGAATTGAGGTAGCCGAGGATTCGGGAAGGGGAGCGAAGCCAGAGCTCACCATCGACTATTTTCCATTCGATGGCCGAGTCTTGGATGCGGAATTCGAGGCTGTCGTTTCCGGCACTCTTGATCCGGATGCTACCGGTTTCACTGGTGCCGAACTTTTGCTGGAACTCAACGGATGGGAAGGCGTGGATGAGACGGTGCAGCAGCGGCTCGGGCATCGCTTCCGCACCGTAGGCGATGATCCGGAGCGAGCTGCAATCGTACGTTTCCTGAACGCCGGCAAGCAGTAACAGGTTGAGGAATGTTGGGGAGGCCGGAAGCACGGTGATGGCATGTGTCTGGATGGCCTGACCGATCGCGTTGGGGGTACGTTGGTCGGGAATCGCCAAAAACGCGCCGGCGAAAATGCTACGGAATGCGGTATCGAGACCGCCGATATGGTCAAAAAGAAGGAGTAGGAGGGTGCGATCGTCGCGGGGCTGGACGGTTTGATAGCGGTCCAAGAGCGCCCGCAGTTCGTGTAGCATGGCTTTCGGTTGTCCAGTGGTACCACTGCTGAAAAGTACCAGTCCGCTTCCCTTCAGTGACTGATACAACTCCGGTTTCGGGGTGGAGTTTCGGGTGGTGTTTTCAAGCGTCCAGGTCGGACCGGAGGTGCGGAGGATCGCATCGCAGTGGCTCACCTCCCGCATCATTTGGCGCAGCGGCTCCGGCAGGCTGTCGGGGATGGGGACTGCGGTATGAGTGGTCGGTGCCATTGACAACAGTGCAATGAGCCCCTCGATCACAGATCCGGTCTGGACGGCGAGAATCCTGGGCTCGGGCAAGGAACTAAGTTGATCGCGCAGCGTTCTCACGCCTTCGAGCAACTGGCCGTAGGTGTAGGCTTTTCCGGCTTCATGTCCGGCCGTCCGTTCTGCAAAGGCAGCGAGCCGAGCTTCGATCCAGTCCGTCATGTCTTCGCTGTCAGCGGTCAATTGACGCCGCCGAGATAGAGGACTTGACCCGTAATGAAGTCACTCTCGGGACGCAGGAAAAAGTCGACGGCATTGAGAATATCCCGCACCTCGCCGAGGCGCGGGATGGCTTGCCGGGCGAGTAGGGCATCCATTTTGGCTGCAGGGACGCCCCGGATCAGGTCGGTTTCCACTGGAGTGGGGCCGACTGCATTGACAGTAATTGAGAGGCTGGAGAGTTCCCGCGCGAGGATGCGGGTCAGGCTTTCTACAGCCGCCTTGCTGGCTGCGTAGATGGCTTCGCCTTCCAAGTTAAGAGGATGCGCAACCGTGGTGAAATTCACGATGCGTCCGGCCTTGTTCCCGCGCATCAGCTTGGCCATTTCCCGGCAGAAGAGAAAGGTTCCGACGACATTGGTATTGAGTATGCGATGCACCGTGTCACCCGGGGTAAGGAGCGCATGGTTCATGGACGCGATCCCTGCATTATTGATCAGGGCATCGAGGCCTCCCCAGCGCTTTTTGAGATCACGGGCCATTTCGACGACCGTGGCCTCATCCGCCACATCCAGGCTGTAGTGCAGGTAGGCGTCCGCGGTGATGGAGGCTTCGCCCCGGCTACAGCCGGCGACCTGCCAGCCTTGGGAAAGGTAGTATTCCGCAAGGTGCTTTCCGATTCCTTTGCGGGTGCCGGTAATGACGATGCGTTTCATGATTCGAGTCGTTCCTGGATGGCCAGACTCAGGGTCTCCGCGGTCCGGTAGGGCGAGTTTTTGGCCGACATGGCTTTTTCGTCGGCCAGTGTGATGGATTGGCCCCATTGTTCCGAGACGGCATCTTCGAGATCGGCGATCAGATTGACCAAGGCCATGCTGTCGAGTGTGCCACCTGTGCCGTATAGCGGGCTGTCGAGTTGAGGGGCCTGCAGGGCTTCCAGTTGGAAATCATCCGCGAGGAGGCGAATACATTCGAGCGTCAGGGTTTGGATTTCGGAGAGCGTGGCCATTCGTGTCTGTTGTCGGATCCGATTGTTGGGGTGGCTAACAACGATGAATAGTGCGATTCCGGGTCGGCGCAAGTCGCTTTCATAGCGGGTGCGGGTCGAGTGGATCGTTGTTCGTTGAGGGGCGGATGGCCTGATGCGAGATACGCGATCCGGGATTTGGGAGGTGAGGACTGTACTGGCAGCCTGCGCCGGAGGAAAGAATGTGCTTTCATTCGTAGGGGAAGGATTTCATGTTGTTTGTATGCCCAAATGCCGGATCGAAAATGTCCGAATCAGTGGAATTGTCACTGCTGTCCCTGTCACCGAAAAATGTATAGACGACGAAGTCGAGTTGTTTGGGGGCAATCTGCAGCAGATCGCGCGACTGAAGAAAACGATCGGACTGGACCGGCGGCGGGTCGTGGATGAAACGACGACCGCTGCGGACTTGTGCGAGGCCGCGGCCCGACGTGTGCTGGAAGGAACAACGACTCCGGTTGAGTCGGTCGATGCCCTGATCTGCGTGACGCAGACGCCGGACTACCTGCAACCTTGCAATGCGGCTGTCCTGCACGGGCGCTTGGGCTGTCGTAAAGACTGTGCGGCGCTGGATGTGAATCTGGGCTGCTCGGGCTATGTCTACGGGCTGTGGTTAGCCCATTTGATGATGGCTTCGGGGGGCTGTGAACGGGTGTTGTTGCTGGCAGGTGACACGATCAGCCGCCTCGTGCATCCGCGGGACCGAGCGGTTGCGCCGGTTTTCGGGGATGGCGGCAGTGCGACCTTGCTGGAAAGGGATAACGGCCATGGTCCGGCCTGGTTCAGCCTGGAGACGGATGGGTTGGGCTATGACAAACTGATCGTGCCGGCGGGAGCGGCCCGTTTTCCCTTGTCGCCGGAGAGCGCGGTGGAGTCGGAGGATGAGGCGGGTAATGTTCGGACCCCCGCGAACTTGTACATGGACGGGGCCGAGATATTCAATTTTTCGATACAGGTCGAGCCGAAGGCGGTGCGTGAGATGCTCGATTATGCAGGCTTGGATACGGAGGCCGTCGATTACTTCGTGTTTCACCAAGCCAACCGCTATATCCTGGGCAATATCGCCAAACGCTTGAAGATCGACCCTTCCAAAGTCCCGATGCGGACGGTGGAACGTTTTGGCAATCAAAGCAGCGCCTCAATTCCGAGTGCGATCTGCGGTGAGCTGAGGGAAGTGTTGGGAGGAGACGAACCCCGTCGTTTGCTACTTTCAGGTTTTGGTGTTGGCCTGTCTTGGGCCAGTGTCGTTCTAAGTATAGACAAATTAAAGACTTGTGAACTTGTTGAAGTTTGAGTCGATTGAATGTGACTCCTGAAGCCATATGAGTTTAGATCAATTTATCTCTGATTTTGTTGAAGCAGTCGAGGATCTGGAAGCTGATGCTGTCGGACCTCAGACTGATTATCGTAACCTACCGCAATGGGACTCGCTCGCACTGCTTAGTGTTATTTCCATGGTCGACTTTGAGTATGGCGTGAACTTGAAGGCGGACGAGTTGAAGTCCCCAAGTACCTTGGAAGCGCTTTATAAGCTCATTCAAACTAAGAAAGGTTGATGTCCGCTAAGACCACATCACAAGGGAAACGGATACTCGTTTTAGGCGCGACGGGAACCCTTGGGCTTGCTGTGGTCAATGCATGTGCACACGCGGGGGTGACTGTTGTCGTGAGTGCGCGGGATTCTGAGCGCTTAAGGCGACTTACTGTGTCGAAGGAGATCGAGTCTGTGCCCTGTGACTTATCGGATTCGGCCGCGATTGCCGAACTCGCCAAGCAGGTGAGGCCATTGGATGGTGTGGTTTATGCCGCAGGGCTTGCCCCGGTCAAACCACTGAAATATTTGAAGGATGATGAGCTCAGGCTTTGTTTTCAGCTGAATGCAGAAGCTCCGCTCCAGGTGACCCGTGAACTGTTGCGTCAGAAGAAATTGAACGAGGGTGCTTCAATTGTCTGGATATCATCGGTTGCTGCCGGGGGTGGGACGAAAGGATACGCGGCCTACGCTGGAAGCAAGGCAGCCTTGGAAGCATCCATGCGTTGTTTGGCCTTGGAATTAGCGGGACGTCGGATCCGGGTGAATGCGGTGGCTCCGGGAATGGTGCGGGGTGAAATGGCGGATGCCTCGGCTGATGCGATCTCGTCAGAGGTTTTGGAGCAACACTTCGCCGGCTATCCTCTGGGAGAGGGGCGTCCCGTTGATGTGGCGAATGCCGTCGTTTTTCTGCTTTCCGAGAAGGCGACTTGGATGACGGGTGTGACGATGCCGGTGGATGGCGGCTATGGGCTACAAGTGGGAGGAAAGAGCTAAGCGTGAAATCTCTCTATATAATCGGCGCTGGGGGCTTTGGTCGCGAGGTATATGCGTGGGCGATGCAGCACCCGGATGCGGGGCAGCTCTGGAATATTGCCGGATTTCTGGATGATAATCCTACCGCACTGGATGGCTTTGAGTATCCTGTTGGTGTTGTGGGAACGGTGGATGGTTTCGTTTTTGAAGAGGATGCGTTGTTTCTATGTGCTGTGGGCACGTCCGAGATTCGAAAATCAATCTGTGAGCGGATGCGTGCCCGGGGCGCCCAGTTTATTAGTCTAGTGCATCCTTCAGTGGTCTGCGGGCAGAATGTTTCGCTCGGTAAGGGGGTTATAGTGTGCCCGCAAGCAGTCCTCACATCGGATGTCCGGATTGGAGACTTCGTAATTATTAACTGTCACAGCAGTGCCGGGCACGATGTGCAGATCGGAGCTTGGACAACAGTGAGTGGGCATTGTGACCTGACCGGCCATACTCGCTTGGGCGAAGGCGTTTTTCTCGGATCAGGAGCACGCATCATCCCGGGCAAGACGGTGGGAGATGGTGCTGTTATCGGTGCCGGTGCCGTGGTGATTCGTTCGGTCCAAGCCGGTCAGAAGGTTTTTGGGAACCCCGCCCGGGTGTTTGGCTGAGAGGAGGCGGCAGAGGCCATGGCCTCAGGGAAGGATGAGGTCTGAAACCTGAGAGCTGAGGAAGGTCGCGCAGCGGCAGACGGGGCGGTTCGTTGAACCGATCTGGAATGGCCGTACAACCCCGCTCAGGCGGGCATGCCACGCCGTAGGAACGAAGGCGGGACGCGAGCGCACTGATGATTTGGAACCACGAATAGGCACGAATCCTTACAACCCCGCATTTTTTAAGGGAGGTAGGGACGGATATCCCTATCCGTCCGCCGAGGCCTGTTGGATGGATGCGCACTGATGAACACGAATGGCGTACATCCACGTAGGTTTAACCCCGCTACGCCTAAAAGGCTACGCAGGGCTTAATGCGAATGGCACTACTTTAAGCTTCTTATCGTAGTGGCGACTTCAGTCGCCATCGAGCCGAGGAGGCTTAGGATGCTGAATATGGCAGCTAAAGCAGCCACTACGAGCGACGCTTTGTTGCAATAGGAACCCTTCAATTTGTCCTTAAAGTAGTGCCATTCGGGCTTAATGCCGCAGAGCGCGCAGAGCACGTGAATGCTTACAGCTCCGCATTTTTTAGGGGGCAGCACTCAAATTCCCCGCCTTGGTTAAGGCGGGGTGGATGGCGCGCAGCGGCCCGCCCTGAGCTTTGCCTGCCATGAGCTTGTCGAATGGTCGAAGCGGCAGACGGGGCGGTTCGTTGAGCCGATCTGGAATGGCCGTACAACCCCGCTCAGGCGGGTCACTTACTCCACACTGTCGACGATCGGGTCTGCGGCGAGTCCGAGTGGTGCGAGACTTTTGAGGATCTCGTTGAATCCGGGAGTGGCTTTCAATTCTTCCAGGCTCTTGTTGCTGGAGAGGCGGATGAAGAATTGTTCCTGGCGCAGGTTCAGGCCATGCGATTTGATATCGATGAGCGCGCCAAAGATATTGGGCATGCCTTCCTGTTTATACCCGAAGGAGCTCCCGCCGACGAGGTGCCAGAAGTAGACATTCTGGAAATTGCCGTCTTTAGAGTAGACGCCGAATTCGGCGGGCTGAAAATCGGAATCATCGGATCCGAAGGGGACGCTGTACTTGCGGTCCTCCCGGGTCCATCCGTTGAGTACCCAGCAGGTGTCGGGCGTATGGGCGCCGGCCCAGCGGTAGGAGGCCTTGCCGGGGGTCCAGTAGGCGACGTAGAGGCCGACGAAGGTATCGTCCTTTTGGAAGACGCGGAAGAGGGCATCATCAAAATTAAGGAAGCGGGAGATCCGTTCGCTGGACTCGGGGGAGTCGGCCATGTCCATGTCCTTGATATCCCAGCCGGGCAGCTCGCTGGGGATGGCTTCGGACAGGACGCCGTGGAAGCTGGCTTCGGGCGGGGGGACGAAGGCGAAGTAGGCGCGGAGGGAGAAAGCGGACAGGAGGATGAGGAGTCCGGAGATGAGAATGACTTTTTTCATGGGCAGCGGGGGACTAAGGGAATGCAATCGGGCGGAGAATTCAAGCTTTGGTGTTTCCCGGCAGCACCTAGCGGTGCGGCCGGAGTATGAACCGTCGTCGCCGGTCATAAAGTGGGTGAGTGCTATGAGTCAGAGTGCCGGGCGGGTTTTTTATTTCAGAGCGGGATCCAAACCAGGTCGCGGTAGACATGATTTTGCCTAACCATAGAAATGTAGAGCAATCCAGCAGGCCTCGGCGGACGCGACGAAGCGCGTCCCTCCATCCCTGATTCTGCGGGATTACCAGCCATTCCTGGTTGGTTCGACCATTCGACCATTCGACATGCTCATGGCAGGCAAAGCTCATGGCAGGCAAAGCTCAGGGCGGGCCGCTGAGCGTCAGCCACCCCGCCTTAACCAAGGCGGGGAATTTGAGTACGCCTCCAAAAAAAAAGATGCGGGATGTAAGCCATTCACGTAAATTAACGTTCACCTGTCTCGCCGTAGGCACGAAGGCGGATTAACGGCATTAAGCCCTGCGTAGCCTTCAGGCGTAGCGGGGTTCAAAACTACGCCGTTGTACGCCATTCGTGCGTATCCGTGTGCATTAGTGGTTTCATTCACAGGACTGTGACCGTTTTAGGGTTGTTTTTAAATCATTGAGCAGGAGTAATGTGCGTTTTGATTTTCTGCCTGACCCGCACGTATGCCATCCTTGATTGATAAGTCCGGTAACCTCCGTTATTTCGGCCGCCTGAGCTGGGGCAACTTTGTGGACTGGTGGGTCACTTTCTGCCTGGGGGCGATCCTTGCCTTGAATACCTTGGCACTCGGTGGGGTGCGGCCGGAAACCCAGCTGCTGATTTTGCCGCTCTACGGGGTGCTGATCGTTCTGCACGGGCTCTGGTTGGCAGTGAACCGGGACGACAGCACGAAGCGGATCAGCTACGTGCCGCTGGCCTTCCTTCCCTTCGTCCTGTGGATGGGGCTCAGTGCCCATTGGATCACGGCGACTCCCTGGCTGGGGAGCTATGTCTGGATTGCGTGCCTGCAGGCCTTCGTTGTGTTCTGGGTGCTGGTCAACAACCTGCGGACCCGGGGGCATCTGACCGTGCTGCTGCTCTGTGTGCTGGCACCGGCGGCCCGGGTGGTCTTCATGGGTTTCTACCAGTTCTTCCAGAAGCCTTCGCTCTTTGCGGATGCCCTGGCGGGCTATTCCCTACGGATGGACCCGGTTTTTCTCGGACATGCGACCGGCAGTTTCGGGGATCCGAATACCTACGCGAGCTACCTGCTGGTGATCATGGTGGCGATGGCGGTGATCGCGATCGTGCCCCGCCTGCCCGTGATCGTGCGGCTGCTGGCCTTTTACCTGTCGCTCATGCTACTGCTGGGGGCCTTTTTTGCCCAGGTTTTATGGGCGGCCATTCCCTTGGTCCTGGCCTTCTTCCTGGTGCCCTGGTTTAGCTTCCGCCGGCGGCGGACGGCATTTCTGGCCGGGGTGACAGGAAACCTACTTTTCTTCGGCTTGCTGGTCTCGATTTATTTCTTCTATCCGCGCCTGCAGAACCTGATGTCCGATGCGCTGTCCGCCGATGGCGAGGCGGTTCGGCTAAAGCTGTGGGCGGAGGCGCTTGACGGTTTTGTCGCGAGTCCGGTGTGGGGGCAGGGCGCGGGCAGCTTCCCCCTGCATATGGCGCAGAGTGGGACACGGGCCTTTTCGGGCGTGGCAAGCAGCCCGGAGAACGACTATTTGCTGCTCTTGTCGGAGTATGGCTTGATCGGGGCGGTCCTGCTGCTGGTGCCTCTGGTGATCGTGATTGTCCGTGCCTACCGCCGCTGGAGGAAGGAGGACTACGAGGTCAGCTTCCGGGACCGGAAGGGCCGGACCATGCCGCCGCAGCGCTATTTCCTCTCTTTCGGACTGTGCGGGCTGCTGGTCTTGTTGACCTGTGCGGGCTTCCACTTTGTCGCGATGGTGCCGGCCTTGTGCCTGACCGCTGTGGTCGCACTGGCGGTGGTGGTCAAGATCCGCTTTAGCCGCAATTTGCAGATTCCCGGCAGCTTGTGGGCACGTTGGGGCTATCTGGTGCTTTCGCTGGTGCTTGGCCTGCTCTTCCTTCGCTACAGCCAGCCGCGTCTGGCTTCGCAGGGGGAAGCGCTCCTGGCGGAGCAGCGTCTGGAGCAACTGGTGCGGGCGCGGGTCCACTTGTCCGGGAATGATGCCCTGCTGGACGAGACCCTGGCCCGATTCCAGACGGCGACCGAATTGAATCCGCAAAACGTGGATGCCTGGATCGGCCTGAGCTCGGCTTATTGCCAGCTCTTTTTCCGCAATCCCGCGAGCTATTCGATCGATGCCGAGCCGGCGGTGCAGGCGGCGCGACAGGCGGTCGAGGCCTGCGACGTGTATTGGGAGTCCTGGGCGCAACTGGGCATCGCGCTGGGCTTTGCCGGCGATGCCGACGGGGCTCGGGATGCTTTGTTGCGGGCGCTCGAACTGGCGCCGCTGAACAGCAATGCGAACTATTTTTGGGCTGCGTATTTGGGACATTTCCCCGAAGAGATGGAAGCGGCCCGCAGCTCGGTGGACCGGGCGCTTGAGATTGATCCGGACAATGAGGCGGCCCGTCGTCTGCAGCAGAAACTTCGTATCCTATGAGCGCGCAGCAATTTTGTCTTGTCTTCCTTTGCCTGCTTTCCGGGATGCCGGTGGCCCGGGCGCAGTCGGACAGCTGGCTGCATGGCGGGAGCTGCGTGATCAAAGTCGACGGCCGGGCCGGGCTCCAGTCGGTGGGGACGGCGCGTGTGCAGTTGGCGGATGCGGCCTTGCCCTATTATTATCCGGGTGTGTTCGACTTGCGTGCGGAGGCGGTATCCACCGTGTATGCCAAGACCTCGAACGGGATGCGTTTCGCCTGGTCCGGGCCCGGTTATTTTGCCTTCGAGCGTTTCGAGCAGATGGCAAGCGGGGCGGGTGATCCTCCCGGACTCAGCCGCATGATCCTGAACTTGCGGAGCGGGCGTCTGGTGCTGGACAGCCGGAGCCTTCCCGTTGGCTCCCAATTGATCTTCGAGGTTCCGGTCGGCCGCATCACCCTGCGTTCCGCGCTGTGGTTGATCGAGATACGCTACGACGAGCGTAGCCGGATTTACACTTTCCAGATGGAATGCAAGGAAGGCAGCCTTCGCTATACGGACCGCCGCGGACAGGATTACCTCTTGCGTGACGGCCAGCGGCTGGCCGGTGCCGGTCCCGCTTCCTCGCCCGGCATCGAAATCTCGACGATTACCGCGGAGGCGGTCGAACGGTTCGGCGATGTGGCACTTGTTTTTGACCAGGCCGAGGACCTGGCTGCGCAGGTCGGTGATTTTGCCGCGGTCATGTCGCCCCTCTCCCGCAGCGTAAACGAGTCTACTTATACAGCCGCCGAGTCGGCCGCATCGGTTGACAGCGAGGCGCGCCCGATTGTGATCGAATTCGCGCCCCGCACTGCGCCGCTGTATCCCTACCGCGGCGTGATCCGTCCCCCCTCGGACTACGAGACGGATCTGTTCTAGACAGGCGGCTGCGCCGTCTGGAGGGCGGGATACGGAGCCTAACAACTCCTCCTCTGCTTGCAGGGGAGGGGGACCGCGAAGCGGGGGAGGGGTTCGATGCCCTGCTAAATGGACTCTTTCCGTAGAGCTGTAAGGGATAAGAGCTGTAAGGGACAGACTATAAGAACCTTGCGTGATACGGGATCAGGCCCTCCACTCTTCCAGTCAGAGATATCGTTCCGCAAATCAATGGAGGGATGCGTTTCGCGCGTCCGCCGAGTACACTAGACCTCGCTGATCGACCACCCCGTCCCCGGCAAGCGGGGACACCCCTCCTAATCTAGGAGGGGAACTTTGAGGGCGGATCCATCCCCCCCCAATAAGCTGCGGGGCAGTAAGCCATTCACTGTCGGTCGAGCGTCGGCAAACGGCCTCCGGCCGCTAAGCCATGGTCTTAAAGATGGCTTCGGTGACTTCGTGCTGGAGGGGGGCGCCTTGGAGGAGGCGTTCGCATTCCTCGACCATGTACTGGCCCATGCGCTGGCATTCGTTGTCGAGGCTGCCGGCGATATGGGGGGTGATGACGACGTTGGGGAGGTCCCAGAGCGGGTCGTCTTCCGGCACGGGCTCATTGACGGTGACATCAAGGAGCGCATCGAGGTCCGGGCGGGCCCGCAGGACGTCGACCATGGCGGGTTCGTCAATGACGGCACCGCGTGCGGTATTGATCAGGGTGGCGCCTTCTTTCATGGACTCGAGGAGGGCGCGGCTGACCAGTCCCCGGGTCTCCGGCAGGTTGGGCGTGTGCAGGCTGATGACATCGGAGGTGGCGAACAGCTCTTCGAGCGAGACCAGTTTGACTCCGAGCGCTTCAGCTTGGGCCGGGTTGGCAAAGGGGTCGTAGGCGACGATCTTGAGGTGGTGGGTGCCCAGGCGTTCGGCGACCATGCGGCCGATCGCGCCGAGGGAGACCAGGCCGACGGTGCTATCGTAGGCACCGGGCACGGCGAGTGTGCGTTCCCATTGACGCTTCTCCGAGATCATGCGGTTGATGCGCCAGAATTTCTTGAGTGCGAGCAGGATGGTGGCGTGGGCGAATTCCGCGACCGGGATCGCATTGGCGCGCCAGGCGGAGCAGAGCCCGATGCCGCGGGCACGGGCGGCCTCGGTGTAGAAGGCGCGGACCGAGCCGGCGCCATAAAAGACATGCTTCAGCTTGGGGCAGGCTTCCAGGAAGTCTGCATCCATGTTGGGCATGCCCCAGCCGGAGAAGATGTACTCGACTTCCGCGAGGACTGCCTTGGACGCCTCCCAGGTGTCCCGGTTTAATTGTCCGTGGATCACATCGGTGAGTTCATGGATCCGTTGGAGGCTCGTTTCGGAGTAGATCTGTCCGAATGTTGCGTCGTTAAGAATGAAGATGCTTTTGGGTTTGTGGCTCACTGTAAGTGTCGCTTCCGCGGGGATGCCCGCGTTGGTTCGAGATTGCGGTAGCCCGTATGTCGGGGCAAACGGTCAAGCTAGTCAGGATGATTCGCGGTTGGCGAGCACACATTGCCCGCCTGCCGGACCCGAGCGGCAGGAATTTATGAAACTAATTGCATGGCGAACAAACCTTGATTCGCGGGGACGGAGGGATGGGCCGGCACTTTTGGGTAGGCAGAATCATTAATGGCAAAATGATGCTTTCAACAACGATGGTTTGTCACCCCGCTACGCCTGGGCTACGCAGGGCTCAACGCCGTTAATGGACCCCGCTAAGGCGGGACGCACGCGCGTGAATGCTTACAGCGACGTTTTATTTTGGGAATGTGCTTACCCTTTTTCAGGGAGGTAGGGACGGATATTCCCTATCCGTTCGCGAGGCCTGGGGATTCTCGGCGGACGCGCGAAGCGCATCCCTCCAGATTCATACGAACGGCTTCCGCGGTGCGGCAATCGCGTCGAGTTCTGCATCGCTTTGAGGCATAACGGGCTAAAAAAAATACCTCACTGTGACTCATCTTCGTGCGACCCTGTCCGGGTTGGAAGTCGGGTCGAAGTATTATCCCGCTCGCTACCAACTGGTTAGAGCCTGCAATTGCCTGGGCATACGGGATCTACGGCGAGGTAGCCAAGCAATGATCCCGACATGGGTACAGAAAACACCGAAGCCCGCTTTTGAGGCATGTTCCAGACCGGCAGAAGTCCAAGCCCCCAGGGGATGCCATGGGATACCTTACGGAGGTATGAACCTTTTGATTCACAGTAACTTATGGATTTTAAAAACGGATTGACTTGGGGCCCCCCGAAGCTTTGTTACGCCCTTCTTTAGTGACGCAGAGCACCGCCTATATGCTTACCCTACACGACCCATTGGAAACAATACGCGCGCAATTCCGCGAGGTGTGGGAACTTTATTTTGCAGAGCGGCACGAGGAGGCCGAATTCAAGCTCGACGGGATCACCCGGGACCTGAATGGCGAAGCCTCCAGCCAGCCCGTCCTGACACCACAGGAACTCCAGAGCATCCTGATTCAGGAGAAACACCGGCTTGAGGATATACGCCGGACAGTCGAATTGATGCGCCGGCATCGCCCCGACCTGTCCGCACAAGCGGCAAGTACCCCGCCTGCAATGTCACCATCCGCCCCGCGAGAGCCCGCAGGCAATGCCACAGCTGAAACCAGATCCGCCACCGGCGGCCAACACAAGCCCGCACCGGGTGGCGGGCTGGACCTCGCGGGCATGATCGACGCGATGCTGGATGAGGAACGCAACAACCGCTGAGGCCGACACATTCTATCGTATCAAAGAGTCTAACCCAAACAGAGAAAACTACTATGAAATCAGATAGCTCAAGTGCCGTGGTCGAAGAGACCGAAGCCAAACCGGCCGAAGTCAGGAAAACCGGAAAGAACAACGGGATTCTATTTGTAGGCCTCGACCTCGGAACCAATACCTCCTTCATCCTCTCGGGAAACGAGAACTCGTCCGACTATAACGTCAGCAAGCTCCTTCCATCCGTGGTCGGGTATGTCCGCGACGGCTTGGTCAACGGCATCCTGCCGTCCAATGACGAAATCTTCTATGGTGAGGATGCGATCCAGAACAAGCTGCACCTGGATCTGGTCTGGCCGCTCAAAGACGGCGTGATCAACAATGTGAAAGCGACCCGCGACCTGCTCCGTCATATGCGAGAGATGGTCGCCCCCGACGGAGCCGGCGAGATCCGTGCCGTGATCGGCATGCCGGCCAATACCAGCGCACAGTCCAAAGAAGTGCTTCGCAGCGCAGTGACCGGTGTGTTCGACCGCATCCTGATCATCCCCGAGCCCTTCCTCGCCGCACTCGGCTATCGCGAAGATTCGCGCCTGCATGAGCCTCACTATGTCGATCCGGTGCAAAATTCACTCTTTGTCGATATCGGCGCCGGGACGACCGACCTCTGCCTGGTTCAAGGTTACTTTCCGAAAAAAGAGGATGAATTAAGCTTCCCCTATGCCGGCGACAGTATCGACGACGCCATCACCAAAGGACTCGAGCACATCTATCCCGACATGAAGCTGTCGCTGCTCCAGATTCGCGAGATGAAGGAAGCTCACTCTTATGTCGGCCCAAGCCGCCGTCCCATCGATGTCAAAGTGGTCGTCAACGGGAAGACCCAGACAATCGAAATCGCGGATACGGTTGGCAACGCTTGCAACCAGCTGCTGGACCGTATCTTCGAATCCGTAAAGGAACTCATTACGCGCGCACCTTCCGAATCCGTCGTCACCTTGCTTCAAAATATCCTGGTCACCGGTGGTGGCAGCCGGATCAAGGGCATCGACACGGAACTGCAGAAGATGCTGGTCGAGGAAGGCTATGCCAATCCCCGCGTACGCACCGTCGGGGAAGACTACAAGCGCTTTGTCGGCCTGGGTGCCATCAAGGCTGCACGGGCCGCACGCGACACCCAATGGCAGATCCTGTTCAAGTAAGACAGGACCCAGACATTTCCACCGCAGGCCGGCCCATCAAAAGGGCCGGCCTTTCTGTGCCGTGAGTGCGGGGTTGTATTTTTGTTGAATGAAATAACACCAGGTGTCCGCTTGCGGACGCCCCACAGATTCTTGGGTGTTGATGGCTTCGCTCTCAAAGTTCCCCTCCTAGTTTAGGAGGGGTGTCCCCGCTTGCCGGGGACGGGGTGGTCGAACGCGAGGTCTAGGTGTACTCGGCGGACGCGCGAAGCGCATCCCTCCAGGTTCATCACGTCTGTCTCAATGGTTCGCTAGTAGTATGGAGGGACATGCTTCTGTCTATTCTGAGCTTAGGTCGAAGGGCGCGTCCGCTTGCGGTGTTGTCAGTCAGGTCTCAGGTCTCCGCCCTCATCCTTCCAGAGGTCTCCGGCCTCTTCCGCTTCAGCGCGCCCATTGGGGCAGTTCGCCGAGGACGATATCAAAGGCGGGGATGAGACAGAGGTAGGTGATCGTGGTGACGAGGAAGACCCCGATGAGATTCAAGCCGAAGCCGCTCCGCATCATCTGGGGGATGGTGACCTGGCCGGAGCCGAAGATGATGGCGTTGGGCGGGGTGGCGACGGGCAGCATAAAGGCGCAGGAGGCGGAGATGGCGGCGGGTGCCAGCAGGAGGAGTGGGTTTTGGCCGAGACCGATGGCAATGCCGGCGAGGACGGGCATGAGCAGGGTGGAGGTGGCGGTGTTGGAAGTCAGCTCCGTGAGGAAGGTGACCATCAGGGCAATGCCCATGATGACAAAGAGGATCGGCAGGGACTCAAGGACCTGTACCTGGTCGATCGTCCATTCGGCCAGGCCGGAGGCGTCGAAACCCTGGGCGAGGGCCAGTCCGCCGCCGAAGAGGGTCAGGACGCCCCAGGGCAACTTGGCCGCCCATTGCCAGTTCATGACAAATTCGAGCCGCTTCCAATCCACCGGGATCATGAACAGCGCGATGGCGCCACCCATCGCGATGGTGGCATCCTTGATCATTTCGGGGCGCGGGAACACTTGCGCGATTTGCGGCCGGAAGATCCAGGACAGTGCGGTCAGGCCGAAGACAATCGAGGCCCAGCGCTCGCCCTTGCTCATCTTGCCGAGCTTCTGCAGCTCTTCTTCGATGATCTCACGGCTGTTGGGCAGGACGAGGCCTTTCATGGGATTGGCGAAACGGGTGAGCCAGAGCCAGCAGAGGGGGATAAAGAGACAGGCGAGGGGGGCGCCGACCAGCATCCATTTGGCGAAGGAGATTTCGTAGCCGTAGGTCTTTCCCAGGTAGCCGGCGAGGACGGTATTGGGGGGCGTGCCGATGAGG
Source organism: Coraliomargarita parva (assembly GCF_027257905.1). Lineage (NCBI taxonomy): Bacteria > Pseudomonadati > Verrucomicrobiota > Opitutia > Puniceicoccales > Coraliomargaritaceae > Coraliomargarita > Coraliomargarita parva. The sequence continues at coordinate 92,556 of NZ_JAPZEI010000014.1, read as the reverse complement.
GTGGCGAGCCCGCCGATGGAGGCGGCGTAGGCGATGCCGAGCATGAGGTTGGTGCCGAGTGCGGCGGAGGCCTGCCGTGCCTGCTCGTTGCCGCTGAGCTGGACCGCGCTGGAGGCCTCCGACATGACCGCCATGCCGATGGGCATCATCATGATGGCGGTCGCGGTATTGGAGACGAAGGCGGACAGCGACCCGGTCGCGAGCATGAACCCGAAGACCAGACGGTTGGGGGAGAAGCCCACCGCGTGGATGACGTGCAGGGCGATGCGTTGGTGCAGGTTCCAGCGCTGCATGGACAGCGCGATGATGAACCCGCCCATGAAGAGGAAAATCAGGTGGTTGGCATAGGGAATCGTCGCCTTGGGCGTGGGCATGATGCCCAGCAGGGGAAAGAGCGCGATGGGCAGGAGGCTGGTTGCGGGGATCGGGATGGCTTCGCTGATCCACCAGGTGGCCATCAGTCCCGCGACTGCCGCGACCCGTTGGGCTTCGGCCGACATCCCTTCCGGGGAGGGCATCAGGAGCAGGACCAGAAAGAGGACCGGGCCAAGTATCAGGCCGATGCGCTGGCGCAGGTAGGCGTTGGTGTTTTGGGATTCGGCGGGCGTGCCGAATTTCTGGGCATGGGGGTGATCGGGGGAGGACACGTAGGCGATCTTGGGTTGTGGCAGGAGGGTTAGGATTCTAAACCTAGGCGATCGTTTCCCGTTCGACAAGCTCAAGGCCTCTGGAGTGGGAACCGGCTTCGCTCAGGCTTCGCCGGTGAAAAGGTAGGAAAGTTATAAAGTAGGAAGGTGGCGTGCCCGCTTTCTATGTTCCCCTCCTTGGCTAAGGAGGGGTGGATGCCGCCCTTGCGGCAGACGGGGTGGTTCGTCGAACGACACTGGCAACACCGCTGCGGACGCATGATTTTGCCGCGCCACCAAAAGGTATAAGCGGGAAGCCGCCATGGGCAGTCTGCGTCTTAGGCCTCTCGGACGGATAGGGATATCCGTCCCTACCTCAAAGAAACTTCAGGTTTCAGGTCTCCGCCCTCCGCCTTCCTGATAACCGCCGTGGCGTGCCCGCCTTCGTCCCTACGGCGTGGCGTGTCCCGCTTGCGGGCGCCTGCAGGACCTATACTTCAACGCACACGCCGTATCCCCGTCACTAGGCTTGTTCGTGCCTGAATTTTCTTGGGGTCGTGTGCATGACCTGGCGGAACTGCCGGCTGAAGAAGTAGACATCCGAATAGCCGATGGTCTCGGCGATTGTTTCAATCGTCCAGTTGGAGTTGCGCAGGAGGATACAGGCCCGTTCGATGCGCTGTCGAATGAGAAAGCGATTGGGGGGTTCGTTGGCGATCCGGCGGAAGCAGCGGCTGTAGTGGATGCGGGAGAGGTTCGCTTCGCGGGAGAGTTCGTCGACCGAGGTAAACAGGTCCTGACCGGAGCGGATGCGCTCGATCTGGCGGTAGATGATATTGTCGGCGGCGGATTCGCGGGGGCTGTGGTACTCGCGCCAGACCAGTGCCAGCAGTTGCAGGAGCATCCATTCGCTCTGTTGGCGCGCAAGCGGGTCCTGGAAGATGGAAAGTCGGATCAAGCCCTGGATCAGGGCGTGGGCGGTATCGACCTCGTTGATGCGAATCGCAATTTGCGGCAGCTCCCAGGCCTGCTCGCTCATGGGGAGGGGCAGCCAGTGGGCGCTGAAATTGCGGACCGGGACATCGCTGTGCCCCGAGACGCGGGAACGGGGATGAAGCAATAATGCATAATTGGGGCCGACTTCGATGCTCTGGTCGTCGCACTCGAGTGTGCCATGGCCCTCCAGCCCAATCCAAAGATTGTAGTAGCGCCGCTTGGAGGCCTGCCAGTTCCACGGCCGGCTGGTGCCGTGCACCAGAGCGGCAAGCAGCTTCAGGCGATTGAAAGGAAGCGTGGGGATCTGTGTCACTGTGATAGAATAGTGCAAAGAATTCGCACATCTGTCCATTGGTTTTTGACCCGGAATTTGTTAGGATAAACGACTTATGACTACAAAAGATTCTGTAAGCATTGGTATTATCGGGATGGGCAATATGGGCTCAGCCCACGCAATCAGCATTCTGGATGGTAAGGTGCCCGGCCTGAAGCTGGTGGCGGTGGCGGACCATGACGCCAAGCGCCTGGAGAACGAGCGTTATGCCGATCTCAAGCAATTCAAGGAAGGTTCCGAGCTGATCGCGTCGGGCGAGGTGGACGCGGTCCTGATCGCGACGCCGCACTACAGCCACACCACGCTGGGCATTGAAGCGCTGCAAGCGGGCTTGCACACTTTGGTGGAAAAGCCGATTTCGGTGCACAAGGCCGACTGTGAGCGTCTGATCGAAGCATGGACGAACAAGGACTTGGTCTTTTCGGCCATGTTCAACCAGCGCACGGATCCGGCCTACCGCAAGCTGCGTGACCTGATCCAAAGCGGCGAGCTGGGACAGGTGCAACGTGTGAACTGGATCATCACCGACTGGTACCGCACGGAATACTACTACCGTTCGGGTGGCTGGCGTGCCACCTGGGGCGGCGAAGGCGGCGGTGTTTTGCTCAACCAGTGCCCGCATAACCTGGACCTGATGCAGTGGCTTTTCGGTATGCCGAGCAAATTGACCGCGACCTGCCAGTTCGGCCGTTTCCACGATATCGAGGTGGAAGATGCGGTGACTGCAGTACTGGAGTATCCGAACGGAGCGACCGGTGTGTTTATCACTACCACAGGGGAAGCGCCCGGTACCAACCGCCTGGAAGTGGCCGCCGACCGCGGCAAGGTGGTCATCGAAAAAGGGGAATTTAAGTTCATCCGTACGGAGCAGCCAGTACCGGAGCACAGCGCGACAGCTGAGAATGGATTCGGCAAGCCGGATATCTGGAACATTGAAATTCCGATTTCGGGTAACGGAGAGCAGCACGTCGGGATCATGAAGAACTTTACCAATGCCATCCTGAAGGGCGAAAAACTGATCGCTCCGGCTCCCGAAGGGATCCACTCGGTCGAACTGGCGAACGCGATGCTCTATTCCGGCTTTGAAAAGAAGCCGGTTGAGCTTCCCTTGGATGCCGCTGCCTACGAAGCCATCCTGAAGGACAAGATTGCCAATTCCACCCACAAGAAGGTGGTTTCTGAAAACGCAACGGTGGCCAACCTGGCCGGCACTTACTAAGCGAAGTCCAACCCCAACGGAGACAGTACTATGGCAGATGCCAAAGATGGAATGAACTATGCCCCGACTTCCTCGGCCACCAAGGCCGTCGTGAAGCCGGGCGAATTCAAGATCGCCGCCGCGTATTTCGACCACGGGCATATCTTCGGTGAGATCAACGGTCTGACCGAAGCCGGTGCCGAGCTGGCGATGATCTATGATACGGATCCGGTGCGTCTCGAAAGCCTGAAGGAACAATTCCCGCAGGCGAAGGTGGCCCGCAGCTTTGACGAGGTGCTCGCAGATGATTCGATCCAGCTCGTGGCCGCCGCGGCGATTCCCAGCGAGCGCGGTCCGATCGGTTGCAAGGTCATGGAAGCCGGCAAGGACTACATGACCGACAAGTGCCCCTTCACCACCCTGGAGCAACTGGAAGCCGCCAAGAAGATCACGGATGCAACCGGCCGGAAGTATCTGGTGTATTACTCCGAGCGTGTGCACGTCGAGTCGGCCTGGTATGTGGACGAGTTGATTCAAGGCGGCGCGATTGGCGATATCGTGCACATGGAAATTTTCGGGCCGCATCGCTTGAACAAGCCGACCCGGCCGGAATGGTTTTTCCAGAAGGCGCGGTATGGCGGTATCCTGACCGACATTGCTTCGCACCAGTTCGACCAGTTCCTGCATTATACCCGTTGTGACGAGGGCAAGGTGGCGCATGCCATCGTGGACAATCGTGCGAATCCGGACAAGCCGGAGCTGGAGGATGTGGGGCAAGCCTCCCTGATCCTGGACAACGGCGTGCAATGTTTCTCCCGTGTCAACTGGTTCACGCCGGACGGTATGCGTGGTTGGGGCGACGGACGCAGCTTTATCACCGGGACCAAGGGGTCCATCGAGATTCGCAAGTACTTCGACCTCTGTCGCAGCGATGAGGGTGATTTGATCCTCCTCGTCGACGACAAGGGTGAGCATGAGCTGCGCGTCGGCGGCAAGGTTGGCTTCCCCTTCTTCGGGCAAGTCATCCTCGACTGCCTGAACCGGACCGACAAGGCCATGACCCAGCACCATGCCTTCCAGGCCGCACGTCTGTCGATGCAGGCGCAAGCGATGGCGGACGCCGCCCGCTAGTTCTGTCTATCTGCGGTGTAGAGAAGACGCGAGAGCGGCTTCTGCTTCCCTTAATCTCAATTATTCCAAAATCAGTAAATTATGAAAATCGAACAAGTAGCCCTGATCACGTATACGATCCGTGATTTTATCCAGACCCCGGAAGGCTTTCGTGAAAGCATGAAGAAGCTGGCCGATATCGGCTTCAAGGCCGTGCAGATTTCCGGGATGCCGCACGATGTGCTGCCGCCGGAAGAAATCGCCGCGATTTGTGCCGAAAACGGCCTGACCATTTGCGCGACACACGAGCCGAGCGTCATGATTCTGGATGAGCCGGAAAAAATCGTGGAACGCTTGAAGGCGCTCGGTTGCAAGTACACCGCTTACCCGTTCCCGAGCGGAATCGATTTCACCGATGCTCAGGCTCGCAGCGAGTTTATCGCCAAGCTGGACAAGGCCGGTGCCGTTCTGCGCGAAGCAGGTCTGGTCCTGACTTACCACAACCATGCCAACGAGTTCTACTCTTGGGACGGCAAGACCGGACTGGAGCACATCTATGACGAAACCGATCCCGAGAACATCAAGGCCGAGATCGACACCTACTGGGTGCAACTCGGTGGCGGTTGCCCGGCCAAATGGTGCCGCGATCTGAAGGGCCGCCTCCCGCTGCTGCACATGAAGGATGTGGGCGTGCGTGAAGCAAGCAACCCGATCATGTTCGAAATCGGCTACGGGAACCTCGACTTCAAGGGCATCGTGAAGGCGGCTGAAGAGTCCGGCTGCGAATGGTACATCATTGAGCAGGATGTTTGCCCGGGCGACCCGTTCGACTCCCTCAAGATGAGCTTTGATTACATCAAGGCGAACCTGGTCGACTAGTCTCCGGACGATCTGTTTTTCAAAAGCACCTCCTCTCGCGGGAGGTGCTTTTTTGTGTCGGCACTTTGTGATGAAGGATGAATCGTCACGCAGTATGATGCTTACCGTGACGTAGCGGACGCGCCCTTCGACCTAAGCTCAGGATAGACAGAAGCGCGTCCCTCCATTGTTCTGGTGATCCGCTAAGACATGCATAATTTCTTGGAGGGGCATGCTTCTGCATGTCCGCAGAGGCCTCCGGATCTTTTCAAATTCCCCGCCTTGGCAAGGAGGGGTGGATGACGCGTCAGCGGCAGACGGGGTGGTTCCTCCGTGCTCGACCCTCGGCCAGCTTTTTCGAGACAGTTCCCCAGCGGGATAAGAACAAGCACGCAGCTGTAAGCAAAATCATTCTGTGTTATGAATATACTGTATCCGGAAATTAGATACGTACTTCGCTGATCAACGAGGTTGCGTTCCGACTTGGCATGTCCGCAGAGGTCTCCGGATCTCAATCCCCCTCCAGCTCGACGGCTTCGAGCATGGGGGCGGATGCGGAGAGGAGCTCGGCGTGGGCCTCGGGGGTGGCGGCGCCGACGACGCCTTTGCTGTTGAAAATGTCGAGTGGCTGTCCGTGGAAGTCGGTCAGGCAGGCGCCGGCTTCTTCCGCGATGAGGACGCCGGCGCAGAAGTCCCATGCCTTGAGTCCCATTTCATAGTAGCCGACGAAGCGTCCGTCGGCGAGGAAGCAGAAGTCGAGTGCGGCGGCCCCGAGCCGGCGTACGCCGCCGGCCTTGTGCAGCATGTTGGCAAGGGCGCGGCTGAGCGGTTCGGCCCGCTTGGCCCGGTCGTAGGGGAATCCGGTCACGACCAGTCCGCGCCCGATTTGCGTCTTCCCGTTTGTTTGTATGGGCTGTCCGTTGCGTGTGGCGCCTTCGCCGAGCACGGCCCGGTAGCGAAGCCCGAGTCCGGGGCCGCAGACGATGGCCCCTACGATGGCGCCCTCATGGCGCAGGCCGATGGAGATCGCCCAGATGGGCATGCCGTTGGCGTAGTTGACCGTTCCGTCGATCGGATCCAGTATCCACTGGAAGGATACAGATGAGGCGGCGGCGGGCAGCTCGGTGCCTTCCTCGGCGAGAATGGAGTCCTCGGGGAACTGGCTTGAGATGAAGCGCGCGAGCCTTTCTTCGCTCAGGACGTCGGCTTGGGTGACGAGGTCGAAGTCGTTGGACTTGGTAGTGATCGAGAGCCCGCCTTGTTGCAGCCCGATGAGTTCCTTTTCCAAATCCGGGAGGATGGTTTCGATGGCGTCGAGGCGTGCTCGGACCGCGGCGGGATCAAAATCTGTCGTGCTCATGTCTTTTCAATCTTGAAGCCGGGCGTCGCGTAGCTGGGGGCAAACTGGATCACGCTGACTATTGCGAGCATCCAGACCGCGATCCGGTATTGCGGGTGTTCCGGGAGCAGGAAAATGGAAAAGAGGATCGGTCCCTCGCTGAGCGCGAGGCCGACGATCATCATGCTCAGCTGCTGCTGGGAGTCTGTCTGGACGCGGGGCAGGATAAGCCAGCGCAGGGCGGTGGCCAAAAGTACGGGGCCGATACAGAGTGCCCAGAGGGCGGGGTGGACGGCTTCCGGGCTGTTGTCACCCTTCGGGAATCCGCCGCCGAGTAGGAAGGGGTAGATGAAGGCGGCTTGCAGGATGGCGAACCAGATGATCCAGGCCACCAGGGCGCGTTGTTTCTCACGGGTCATTTGTGGTGATGGTTGCGCAGGGTGGAGATCACGATGTACAGGCCCAACAGGCCGGAAACGAGAAAGCCGAGTATGCCGATGGCGGGGAAGCCCCAGAGGAGCGGTTTGACCCCGGTGGTGATGACGAGGGAGGAGCCGATGATGAGAGAGCCGATGATGATGCCTACGGTGAGCCGGTTCATGGAGGAGTTGAAGGTGTCTTCCAGGTTTTCGGTGCCGGTGTGGTGCAGGTTGATCTGGATCTCCTCGCGCTCGATCCGGTTGAGGATGCGGTGGAGGCTTTCCGGGATCTTTTGCATGCGCCGGAGCATGTCGACAAAGGGGTAGACCGTCCGGCTTTTGAGGCTCTTGAAGCTCCAGCGTTCCTTGTTCAATTTGACGAGGAAGGGGCGGGCGACTTCCTGGATGTCGAACTCGGCATGGATCAGGCGGGCGGATTCCTCGACGCAGAGGATGGCTTTGGAGAGCAAGGCGTAGTCGGGCGAGACGGCGATTCCGTTGGTGCCGAAGATGTAGAGCATCTCCAGACCGACGGTTCCGATATTGGTGCCGTTGGGGCCGAAGCGCCGGTGCTTGTTGAGCAAATGGGTGATTTCCTTTTCGAGGCTGCGCTGGTCGATGTGGCTGTCCTCGATGGCCATGCTTTGGGCGACACGGATGACCTTGCCGGCGTCTCGGCTGGTGATGGCCGCAAATAGGTCGGCCAGGTGGTAGCGCATCTCCATTGTGATCTGGCCGGCCTGTCCCCAGTCGAGGAAGCAAATACGGTAGTCCGAGGTGATGAGCATGTTGCCGGAGTGTGGGTCCGAGTGAAAGAATCCGGTGACCACGATCTGGTGAAAGACGGAGTTGCCGCCGAGCTCGGCCACTTCCTTGGCCATCTCCGGCTCGAGCCGGACCGTGTCCGGCGATTCCCCTTCGACCCACTCGGTCACGATCAGGCGACGCGTCGTGTATTCGGAATACACCTTGGGCGCGAAGACGCGCGATTGGTCCGGGTTCAGGGCGATGAAGATTTCCGCATTGCTGGCCTCGTTGCGGTAGTCGAGTTCGTCCTCCAGTCGGTCTTCCGCCTCGCGGACGAGCTGCGGGATGTTGTAGGGGCGCAGCTCCTCGATCCGGCTGTGCAACTGGCGGGCAAACCAGCCGATGATCTCGAGGTCGGCGGTGATCGTCTTGCGGATGTCCGCACGCTGGACTTTCACCGCGACGGTTTCACCGGTCTCAACGAGGGTCGCCCGATAAACCTGTCCCAGTGAGCCGGCGGCGACCGGGGTGGGGTCGAAATTGAGAAAGACCTCGTCGATCTCGCGGCCGAGCTCCTTCAACAGGACAGGGTGGATCTTTTCGAAGGGCTGTGGCTCGACCTGGCTACGCAGCTTCTTCAGCTCCATGACCAGCGGCTCAGGCAACTTGTCCGGGCGGGTGCCGAGGATCTGGCCGAACTTCACAAAGATCGGGCCGAGCTCTTCGCAGGCATTGCGCACCCGCTCGTAGAAAGTGAGGTCGGTGACCTTCTTCCGGACCAGATTCTTGAGCAGGAACTGCGGGGTGTCCAGCTGCAGCAACAAGTCCTCAAAACCCCACCGCACCAGAATCGCCACGATCTCCGGCGCACGAACGGCATTGGCCAAGTAGTTGAAGGGTTTCAAGCGGTGTTGAGGGTTGTTTGTTGGAGGTTGTCTGTTTGGGCAGGACTACCCGCGTGCGCTACGTCCGAGGTAGGCTGCATAACCATTGGAGAGCGCGACGGCTTTTTCAAATAATTGCCTGAATTCGTCCAAGATGCCTTCAGGGACCAAGTCTTCGTCCGTGGCGGCGATGAGATGGTCGAGGCACTCATGTTGGGAGCCCAGGCTGTTTCGGATGAATTTGGCATTGTCGAGATAGTGACGTCGTCCAAAGCCTTCCGCGATGTTTGAAGTGGTAGATCTCGCTGCCCGGTAGAGTTGGTCCCCCAGGCGGAAGCGTTCTTCCGACGGCAGGAGTGGAATGACTTGTTGAACGACAAACAGGCGCAAGGCCCGGCACGCCTTCCAGCATTCAAGGTCCTCCAAACTGTTGATGTGAGGCATCGATCAACAACAATCAACGTTCAACCAACACCGCTGTCAGTCCCCATTCGGGAATTCCTTGTGCAGGCGGCCTTCGAGCTCGGTAACGCGGGTGGCGAGGGCGTCGTACTGGTCCTTGGTTACAAGATTGGCGCGGTGCAGCATGTCGTTGAAGAGCTTGCTGGCTTCGACTTTCGCCTTCTCGGTTTCTTCACGGCCTTCTTCGATGATCTTATCGGACATCTTGGCCGCCTCTTCCTTGGTTAGGCGGCCTTTTTCGACCAGTTCATCGAAGGACGAAAGTACCTTGTCCTTCGTTACTACGGCCATGCCTACGCCGGCCAACATGGTTTTTTTCACAAGTTCGATCATAACGGGATCAATCTAACCCCGGTTTGGCCAAAACACAAGGATGCAAAAAGAAAGCTCACGCTCTATAAGGGACAGGCTCATTATAGGGTGGACAGCGGGAAGGTTTGGGATCAGAGTATGGGGATGAGGCAGCGGCGACTGAAAGTGAGAGGAGCTCCGGCGGTGTATCACTGCATGACCCGGACGGTGAATGGGGAGAAGTTGTTTGGGGAGCGGGAAAAGGAGGTGCTGCGCAAGATGTTGTGGCAGGTCGCGGATTTCAGTGGTGTGGAGATTTTGACTTACTGTATTCTGTCGAACCACTTCCACGTGTTGCTGAGCGTGCCGGAGGTGGGGCAAATTTCGGATCGGGAGATGATGCGGCGTTACCGTGTGCTGTACCCGAAGCCGACGAAATACCAGGAGGCCTCGGCGCAAGTGATGGCTTCGCAATTGAGAGCGGGTGGCGAGGAGGCGGAGATGGTTCGCCGAAAGCTGACGGTGCGGATGGGGGATGTCTCGGAGTTCATGAAGGCGGTCAAACAGCGTTTTTCCGTATGGTATAACCGTACGCATGCGCGTTACGGCACGCTTTGGGCGGAGCGCTTCAAGAGCGTCCTGGTGGAGGGGGGCGGCAACGCCCTGCAGACGATCGCAGCGTATATCGATTTGAATCCGGTTCGAGCGGGGCTCGGTGAAGACCCGAAGGACTATCGTTTTTGTGGATATGCCGAGGCCGTGGCGGGTGGGCGTCTGGCAAAGTCGGGCCTGATGCGCATTTGGGCGGATCGAGCGGGTGGGTCCGTTCAGAATGCCTTAGGCTTACACCGCATGTTGATTTTCGGGAAGGGCAGTGCTCCGGGGCGAGGGGCTACAATCGAGCGGAAGGCGGCCGTGAAAGTGCTTGAGCAGCAAGACGGCGAACTGCCACTAGCGACGGTGTTACGATGCCGGGTTCGCTATTTTACGGATGGAGCGATCTTGGGCACGTCGGAATTCGTGCGTGGATATGCAGACGTCTGGCAACAGGAGCGTGGTCGAAAGCGAAGGCCGCGAGTTCGGGCACTGTACGGTGCGGACTGGGGGGACTTGGCTGTGATCCGGGGATTGCGAAGACGGGTATTTGAATGACCGCCTGCTAGCTTTCCACCGCGGCTTCTTGGGGGACGGTATGTGGGCGGAATAGCTTGCGACGAAACCAGAAGGCGAGGTTGACCAGTGCGATCATGACGGGCACCTCGACGAGGGGGCCGATGACGGCGGCAAAGGCGACGCCGGACCCGATACCGAAGACCGCGACGGCGACGGCGATGGCCAACTCGAAATTATTGCTGGCCGCAGTGAAGGAGAGCGTGGTGCTTTGCTTGTAGTCGGCACCGACCCAGCGGCTCATGTAGAAGCTAAGCACGAACATGAGGAGGAAGTAGATGCCGAGCGGCAGGGCGATCTGCAGGACGCTGACCGGTTCCGCCAGGATCTTGCCACCCTGGAAGCTGAACATCACGACGATGGTGAAGAGCAGGGCGACGAGGGTGATCGGGCTGATGGCCGGGATGAAGTGCTCATGGTACCATTGCTCGCCCTTGAGGCGCAGGCCGATCCAGCGGGTGGCCATGCCTGCGGCAAAGGGGATGCCGAGGTAGATCGCTACACTCTTGGCGATTTCGCCCATGCTGATCGCGACAACGCTGCCTTCGAGTCCGAAGACGCCGGGAAGCCAGGTGACGAAGATCCAGGCATAAAGGCTGAAAAACAGGATCTGGAAGACCGAGTTGAAGGCGACCAATCCGGCGCAGTATTCCGTGTCCCCTTCGGCAAGGTCGTTCCACACGATCACCATGGCGATGCAGCGGGCGAGACCGATGAGGATGAGTCCGGTCATGAACTCGGGATGGTTGGGCAGGAAGAGGATGGCCAGGACAAACATCAGAACGGGGCCGATCACCCAATTCTGCAGAAGCGACAAGCTCAGCACCCGGAGGTTGCGGAAGACTTGCGGCAGGCTTTCATAGCGGACTTTGGCTAGGGGCGGATACATCATGATGATGAGTCCGAAGGCGATGGGCAGGTTGGTGGAGCCGACCTGGAACTGCTCCCAGAAGGCATTCGAGCCTTCCCATGCGGCCCCCAGGACAACACCCGCGGCCATGGCGAGGAAGATCCAGAGGGTGAGGAAGCGATCCAGAAAGCCGAGCCGTTTGCCAGGCGTGCAGCCGATTGTTTCAGTTTGGTTCATGGTAGTTGACTAAGACCTACGGGGACCACCCCGTCTCCCGCATTGGCGGGATCCACCCCTCCTGATTCAGGAGGGGAATTTTAAGTTAACGATGATTTCTTGCGGAGCTCTCGCGATTACGCGCTGACGGCTTCGCGGTAGCCGGCGGCGTAGGCTTCGAAGACGAGTTTGATCTCGTCGCGGATGCGGCGGAAGGCGTCGAGTTCGGATTCGTTCTCGCGCTTGGCATGGGGCGGGTCCTCGAAGCCCCAGTGGTAGCGGTTGACCATGCCGGGAAAGGTCGGGCAGGCCTGGTCGGCGTTGCCGCAGACGGTGATGACCGTGGTGATGCCGGCGTTCAGATAGAGGTCGAGGTGCTCGGACTTGTGTCCGGAGGCATCGATGCCGATTTCCTTGAGCGCTTCGATCGCGAGCGGGTGCACTTCGCCCTTCGGCTTGGAGCCGGCGCTGAAGACCTCGAAGAGGTCGCCCGCGGCCGCGCGGAGGATGCCTTCAGCCATGTGGCTGCGGCAGGAGTTACCAGTGCAGAGGATGAGGACTTTGGGTTTCACGGTGTGTTGTTCGTTGTTGGTTGAAAGTTGTTCGTTGTATTCAGGAGTACCGACTTGCGGATGTTCGATCTTACGTCGTATTCTGGATCACAATACATTCGCCAGCAGGTTCAGTAGGTAGCCGGTGAAGATAATCGCGGCTGTGGTGATGCCGAAGAAAACGGCGATGAGCTGCAGGCGCATGGTGCGGCGCAGCATGATGGCTTCAGGGAGGCTCAGGGCGGCCATGGCCATCATGAAGGCGAGGGCGGTGCCGAGCGGAATGCCTTTTTGGAAGAGTACCACGGCGATGGGGACAATGGCGGCGCAGCTGCCGTACATCGGTACGCCGAGGGCGGTGGCGATGGGCACCGAGAAGATGCCGGTTTTATCCATAGCAGCGTGGATGGTTTCCTGCGGCACGTAGTTATGGATCAGCGCGCCGATGGCGACGCCGACCAGAACCCAGACCCAGATCTGCCGGATCACACCGGTGGCTTCGTCCCAACCGTAACGCAGGCGTGTGCTCCAGGTGTGCTGGGTGACGGTGCTCTCGTTGTGAGCGGAGGCGATGATGTCCTGCTCTAGATGCTTCTCCAGCCGGAGGCGTCCAATGACCGCGCCGCCGAGGGTACCGATGAGCAAGCCACTGAGGACATAGGCGACGGTGATGGGCAGGCCGAATTCGCCGGCCATCAGCACGACCAAGTATTCGTTAATGATGGGGGATGTGATGAGGAAGGAGAAGGTGACGCCGAGCGGGACGCCTGCCTTGAGCAAGCTAATGAAGATGGGGATCGAGGAGCATGAGCAGAAGGGCGTGATCGCGCCGAAGAGGGCCGCCACGAGATTTCCCCACAGGCCCCCGCGGCTCATCCAGCGCTTCAAGCGGTGCTCCGGCAGCCAGGTGCGCAGCACCCCGATTGCGAAAATCATGACCGCCAGCAGGAGGAAGATCTTGATCGTGTCGTAGAGGAAGAAATGGATCGCGCCGGCGAGATGCGACTCGGGATCCATTCCGATCCAGTCATAGACCAGAATGTTGATGAGCTGTTCGAGCATGGTGTGGCAGAGGCCGGCGGCCTCTGGAGTATTAAAGTGCGAACCGTCTTCGCAAAAGCTACGCCGGTCAATCGGTGTGAAAGTTGGAAAGTCCCACGAGATCCGGGATACGTGATCAGGATACGAGCGCTGTTCGAGATGTACTGATGGCGAAAGCGCGACAGCGATTTCGACTGAGCCTTAGCTGTATTTCAGCTCTATGCCGATCCCGTATCTCGCATCACATGCCTAGCAGCACTTGCCGCCTTTGCCTTTGTCGTCGCCGGAGCAGCAGCAACCGCTTTTGGCTTTTTCGTCGGCTTTTGTTTTCATGGCGTGGTCCATCTTGGTGAAGATGCGTTGGAAGAAGCCGGGCTTGGCTTCGGTTTCCTTGGATTCGACTGGTTTCAGGTCTTTCATTGGTTTGTGGTGGTGAAAAATTGGTTTTAGCAGCCGCAGTTGCCGGCGGTGCAGACGCTCTCGGGGCAGGCCTGCTCGGATTCGGTCAGTGTGATGATTAACTGGCCCCGCCGGACGATGTCCTGTTGCAGCTGACTGCAGTCCTTGCATTCGGCCTTACGCAGGTAGTCCAAATTACTACGGAGCAGGCCCGGTACGGGTTCACTCAAGCTGTAGATCATCCAAGTGCCTTCGCGGTGGCACTCGATCAGGCCGAGCTGCTTCATGCTCGCGAGCTGCTTCGACATCTTGACCTGCGTGACCTCCAGCAAGTCCTGCAAGTGGCAGACGCAGAGCGGACCGGCATCCAGGAGATTCAGGATGCGAAGGCGCTGCGGGTCGGCGATGCATTTGAAGAGGTCGGAGGCTTCCATGGGGTTAATATATTCTTCAGATAGTATATACTGTCAACGGTATATATTATCTCTGATCAAAAATGATCCACTTGTCGCTGTGGCATTAGCAGATGTGCTGCGCATGCTTAGCGATCGTTAAATGCGTGGATAAGATATGATCATGTCAGAAATGTGGCATGATCATGGCATAATGATCATTGAATGAACATGGAGAAAGCAAAGCACCCCTTGGTCCTGGCTCGCGAGAGCCGTGGATGGACTCAAATGGATCTCGCCAAGCGGGCGCGGGTGCCGCGTTCCTCAGTGAGTGCCATTGAGAGTGGCCGGCTGACGCCGTCTGTCTCGACGGCGTTGCATCTGGCCCGAGTGCTGGAGCTTTCCGTGGAAGCGCTTTTTGACGAAGCGGCCGCAGCCTCCGCCGCTGCGAATGCCATGTGGTCATGGGCACCGGACAGCGAAATGTGCCGATTTATTGGTGCCGAGGTCAAGGGGCGGCGTATCTTTTATCCGATCAACGGGCAGGCGCATGCGGCCCATTTACACGACGGCATCTGGAAGAGCGGGGAAGAATTGCCCGCATCGCTTCCCGGGATGGAGCTCACGCTGGTGATGGCGTCCTGTGATCCGGCTTCGGCCCTGATGGAGGCGGCTTACGCCCGTGAGAGTGGCTACCGCTTGGTTTCTTTCGCCTACAACGGGATGCACTCGCTCGAGTTGTTGAAAGACGGGCTGGTGCATGTGGCTGGTTTGCACCGGTCGAATCGCGAACACCCGGCACGGAACGCAGACACCGTACGTACGGTTCTTGGCGAGGGCTACTGCCTGTTGCGAGGCGCACACTGGGACCAGGGGCTCGCCTTTGCCCCCGGGCATGGGCTCAGCTCGGTCGCAAGTGTGCTGGATAAGGCCCAGATTTGGGCGATGCGGGAATCCGGTTCCGTGGCGCGTGACTGGCTGGATGTGATCTGTGCGGAAATGGGCCAGGCACCGAGCGGGCGCGAAGTGCACAGCCACCGGGCGGTGGCGGATTCGATACGGATGGGCTGGGCGGATGCCGGGGTCTGCGTGAAACTTTCGGCCAAAGAGCTGGAGCTTTCGTTTCTATCCCTGCAGGAGGAGGCGCTGGATTTCATCTTCCATGAATCGATGCTGGAGGACCCGCGTATCCAAGCCCTGATACGCCTGCTGCAGAGCAAGTCCTACCGGCGTGTGCTCTCCGAGTTGCCCGGTTACGACAGCCGCGAAACCGGCGGACTGAATTTCAACTAGGCACCTACCAATCCGACCTGTGACGACAAGCGACTACCCGACCTGCGAATGTATGTGCAAACGAAAAGTATTGGGGACAATGGGTATGATCGCCGCCCTGGCCGGGACCGCGCTGAGCGCGGATTCCGGGCCATGGCGCCTAAACGAAGCGTTCAGCCTGCCGGACTGGTTCCAGTTGAGCGGCTCGACCCGGGTTCGGTATGAAACTCTGGACGGCCAATTCCGCAGCGCTTACGAGGGCGGCGATCAACAACTCGCCTTCCGGACCTTGCTGGAAGGGCGCGTTCAGTTCGAGAACTGGGGACTCGTTGGCGAGTTCCAGGACTCGCGACAGGAGTTGGCGGATGAGGGATCGCCGATCGGCACCTCCATGGTCAACACCACCGAGCTGCTGCAGGCCTATATACAGCTGAAAGCGGAGGACCTGCTACAGGAGGGCAGCCGGACCGAACTGCGCCTGGGGCGCCAGACGATGGACGCCGGCAGCCGGCGGCTCATCGCGCGTAACCGTTTTCGCAATACACTGAATGCCTTTGACGGCGCGGTGCTTTACTGGAAGGCGAAATCCGGTCCGGACTTGCAGCTTTTCTACCTGCAGCCGGTGGTGCGCCGGCCCTCCGAATCGCCGGACCTGTTGGATAATGAAGGGCTGGAGGACCGTTCCTATGATGACTTCACATTCTGGGGCGTGCATGCCGGGTGGAAGGATTTCATCCGGGACAAGAACCAGTTCGAGACCTACCTGTATGTGTTGGACGAGTCGGACGAGGGGGATCTGGCGACGAAGGACCGCGAGCTCTACACGCCCGGTCTGCGCTTCTATCGCAAGCCGGCGAAGGACGCCTGGGACTACGATGTCGAGTTGGTCGTTCAGTTCGGGGAACAGCGCAGCAGCAAATCCGCATCCGATGTCAGTGACCTCGACCACTGGGCGCAGTTCGCGCACCTGGAGTTCGGTTACACCGGGGACACGGCTTGGAGTCCGCGACTGGCCCTCCTGTTCGACTATGCGAGTGGAGACGAGGATCCGGACGATGACGAGAGCAACCGTTTCGACACGCTCTTCGGAGCTCGCCGCTTCGAGCATGGCCCGACCGGGATCTACGGGAGCTTTGCCCGCAGTAATATTGTTTCACCGGGAATCAGCCTGAAGCTCAAGCCGAGCGCCAAGGTACAGACACAGTTCGCCTACCGGGCCTACTGGCTAGCGTCCGACACCGACGCCTGGACCACGAGTGGACTGCGTGACAGCAGCGGCGAGACCGACCGATTTGTCGGGCAGCAAGTCGAGGCCCGGCTGAAGTGGGACATCCTCCCCGGCAATCTGAGTGCGGACATGGGCCTGGCTTACCTATTCGCCGGTCCGTTCATCCACGATGCACCCAATGCCAGTGGACAGGGGGACAGCACCTACGCCTACACTTCACTCAGCTTTAAATTCTAAACTTCGCGCACTTGAACATCATGAACATTAAATCGAAATTCACTTTCCACCTGTACACCGGACTGCTTGGCCTGCTTCTGGCGCTGACTGCCTGCAAGCCGAGCCAGACTGCCGGGGAGGACAGTTCCACGAATACGACGGTGACCGTTTTTGCCGCTTCCTCGGCCACGAATGCGGTGCAGGACCTAGCCAAGCTCTATGAGGCGCAGACCGGCGTCCACGTAGTGACCTCCTTTGCCTCTTCGTCCACGTTGGCCAAGCAAATCGAGCAGGGCGCGCCGGCGGATGTCTTTATCTCGGCCAATCCGAAATGGATGGATTACCTGGAAAAGGCTGCCAAACTGGTGGACGGCACACGCGAGGACCTGTTGGGCAACCGTATTGTGCTGATAGCGCCGAGAGACAGTCCGGTCGACTCGGTGGCGATCCAAGCCGGTCTCGACTTGGTGACCCTTCTGGGCCCCGATGGGCGTCTGGGGATGGGGGATCCGGCTCACGTGCCGGCCGGAATCTACGGCAAGCAGGCGCTCGAAAGCCTGGGGTTGTGGTCTGTGGTCGAATCACGCACCGCGCCGATGAGCGATGTGCGGGCCGCGCTGGCCATCGTCGAGCGAGGCGAAACCCCGTTTGGTGTGGTCTATGCGACGGATGCGGCGATGAGTGGGAAGGTAAAGGTAGTGGGGGTGTTTCCCGAAGGCAGCCATGCCCCGATTGTGTATCCAGCCGCGGTGGTTTCGACCACGCAGCTTGAAGCCTCCGATGAATTCCGAAGCTTTCTGAAGACCGCCGAAGCCCAGGCCGTCTTTGGGAAATACGGCTTTGCCTTGGCGAAATAAAGATTGGACGCCGGGCGGTGGATCGCCTCTGTTTGCATATTGATCAATGATTGAATGGTTCCAGCTAAGCCCTTTCGAGTGGAGTGCCCTCCGGCTCAGTCTGGTGGTGGCGGGTTGGGCCGTCGCCGCCAGCCTGCCTTTCGGCATCGCCTGGGCGTGGCTCCTCGCCCGCAAGGAATTTCCGGGGAAATTCATCGCGGACGGCCTGATGCACTTGCCGCTGGTGGTGCCGCCCGTAGTGGTCGGCTACCTGCTATTGGTGCTCTTCGGCCGTAACGGCATGCTGGGCAAGGGGCTGGAATCCGTTTTCGGGATCAGCTTCGCCTTCAATTGGAAAGGGGCGGTCCTGGCTGCGGCAGTCATGTCCTTCCCTCTGATGGTCCGCGCCATCCGGCTGTCGATCGAGAGTGTGGACAGCGGGATCGAAGCCGCCGCCCGCACCTTGGGGGCCGGTCCCTGGCGTGTCTTTTTTACCGTGACCCTTCCGCTGGCCCTGCCCGGTGTGATTTCAGGGGTGATCATCGCCTTTGCCCGCTGCCTGGGCGAGTTCGGGGCGACCATCACATTCGTCTCGAACATTCCCGGCGAGACCCAGACTTTGCCGCTGGCGCTCTACACCTATACGCAGGTGCCGGATGGCGAGGCCGGGGCCTTCAAGCTCTGCGTCATTTCGATCCTGGTGGCCTCGGTGGCGCTGATGGCTTCCGAGCTGGGAGCCCGCTGGCTGCAGCGGCGTATGAAAGGAGCCCGGACATGAAGGTGGAGATCCAACACAAGCAGGGGGACTTCAATCTGGATGTTTCCTTTCTCGGCGTCCAGAGCGGCATCACAGCCCTTTACGGCCCCTCGGGTTCGGGGAAGAGCTCGGTCATCCAGATCGTGGCGGGCCTGCGCAAACCGGACCGCGGCTATATCCGCTTGAACAGCGTCTGCCTGTTCAGTTCGGAGGAGAAAATCAACCTGCCTCCTGAGAAGCGGCGGATCGGCTATGTCTTTCAGGATTCGCGTCTGCTGCCGCACTACTCGGTGTATTCGAATCTTAACTACGGCCGTAAGCTCGTCCCGCAGGAATCGCACTTCATCGAGTTCGATCCGGTGGTCGACCTGCTGGGGATCGGGCACCTGTTGAAGCGCCGCCCGGCGGATCTCTCCGGCGGGGAGAAGCAGCGGGTGGCGATCGGCCGGGCGCTTCTGATGAGTCCTTCGATTTTGCTGATGGACGAACCGCTGACCTCGTTGGATGCGGCGCGCAAGCGGGAGCTGCTGCCCTTCATCAGGCAGATCTGCGACACCTTCAAGGTGCCGATCCTCTATGTCAGTCACTCGCCCGCCGAAATCCGCGAGATCGCGGACGACGTGGTCGTCCTGCAAAATGGCCGCGTGGCCGAGTTCGGGATGGTGGACGAGGTATCTTACGCCTGATTCAAGAGGCTTGCAGGTAAAGGTAGCCAGCGGACATCAGCACAAAAAACGCGATACCGGTCC
The DNA here is from genome assembly GCF_027257905.1 of Coraliomargarita parva. Classification (NCBI taxonomy): domain Bacteria; kingdom Pseudomonadati; phylum Verrucomicrobiota; class Opitutia; order Puniceicoccales; family Coraliomargaritaceae; genus Coraliomargarita; species Coraliomargarita parva. Next base: position 73,615 of record NZ_JAPZEI010000014.1, on the reverse strand, counting down.
AACTGAGAGTGCGTAGAAAGACGCCGGGTCGGTATTGATGCGGCACGTTGGGGCCGCACATGACCTTCAAGTTAATGAAGGCGAGGATGGGCGATGTTAGAAAGCAGATGACTGCGGCGAAGGTGAGGAGCTGAAGCAGGTTCTTGACGAAACAAAGCACCACAACTGCGGCGAAAATCACAGACACGACGATCCAGATTTGATGGATCTGTTGAAAGCGTTTGACGGGTAGTCGACCGAGCAGGCTGCAGCAGGCGGCCAGTGAGCGGGGGTAGCCATCCACACAGGTCAGGGTGGTGCTGAACATCGTGACAAAGGCCGCAGTCAGGATCAAAAGCCGTGACCAGTCCCCGATCGTTGCAGTGTAGAGATTGACCAACTGCTGTGAGAACCCGATACCGCTGGCGGAAAAACTTTCACCGGTCCCGTACATGACCAATGCGCCGAGCGCGACAAAGAGCACCGCAAGCACCGCAGCCGCCAGGTAGCCGATGTAGAAGTCGATTGCCGATTCCTTGACCGTCGCAAAGTGGCCGGTCTGTTTTTCCCGGCTGAACATCCAGAGCGAGGACCAGGCGGAAAGGTCGACCGGTGCCGGCATCCAGCCCAGCAGGCTGACGATGAAAGCAAAGGCGGTCCATTGGTAGGGGCTGTTGGCGACAAAGTCAGGGGCGATTTCCGGACGATTTGGAATGGCAAGAAAGACAGCTGCCAGTGTGCTGACCGCGAGGAAGGTAATAATGATTTTAGCCAGGAGGTCGAGCAGCTTGTAATGCCCGAGCAGAAGCAGGACTGCGCAGACGATGATGAGTGTGACTGTCAACACAGGCACCGAAAGCGGAATTCCGTAGCCGGCGAGCAAGGCCCCGCTGAGCATGCCAACGCCCGCAATATTGATTGTCCCCGTCAGGATATTGATGCCGAGGAAGATCCAGACATAGACATTGCCGTGCCGCTGGTAGCCCGCGAGCAGGCTTTCTCCGGTGGCGGCTGTGTAGCGTTGCCCGTAGAGGAAAAAAGGGAATTTCAGGAGGTTGGCGAAGATGACGAGCCAAAGCAATTGCCAGCCGTATTCCGCACCGGCGCGGGTGGACCAGACCAGATGGGAGCCCCCGACGGCGGCGCAGGCTACGAGGATGCCGGGGCCCAGGGCTTTCCACAGGTTCGTTAAAGAGAGGGGGGCGTTGTCGTTGGTCATTGTCAGGCAGTTGCCGGGAGTCTGCTTCGATGGTAGAAGCAATCCGTGGGCAGGAATTATTAATACACGGCGCAAGCCGGGTAATCTTTCAATCCTATATTCCGCTTACGCCTTCTGGACCGATCGATTGGACCAGGCTTTCCGTGTTACTAGACCAGTTCGGCGATGGAGCCGAAGTCGGGATCGAAGAGGCGCTTGTAGGTGCGGACGGCCTGGCCGTCGGTCAGGCCCGCGGTATAGTCGCAGAGCCGGCGGTAGCGGCCGGCTTCGGTGGATTCGGCGGCGAGCAGCTCCTGGACGGCTTCGGGGAGGAGGTGGAGGCCGGCGTTGCCGCGCTCGATGCCGTGCTCGCAGAGTGCCTTGAAGAGACCTTCGAGGATATGTCCGCCCTTGAACTCGATCTGCTGGATGGGGGTGGATTTGAAGATAAGGTCGAGGGCGATTTTCTTGTAGAGCTTACTCTCGGCTTTGACTGCCGGATCGATTTCGAGGCTGAAGGCGTGACGGTTGGTCTTGTCGGCGAGGAAGCCGCTGCGCGGGACGAGGGTGCAGCCGTGGACGAAGAGGCCGACCCGGCTGCCGAAGTAGGGCTCGTATCGGTTGTCGCGGATGACCTGGCAGAGGGTTTCGATCTGCTCGCCCTGGGCCGGTTCGAGTTGCTGGCCTGCGGCCCACTCCTGCACGCTGCCGACGGTGATGTAGCGGGCGTGGATGCCGTCGACGATATCATGGAGCGAGTAGGCGGTATCGTCGGCCCAGTCCATGATCTGGCACTCGATGCTCTTGAAGCTGTTGAGCGCCCGGGGGTTGTTGAGCGCATCCGGGATGGATTCGCCGGCAAAGATAAACTCACGCCATGCGCTCTGCTTGTCGTAAATGAAATGGTGTTCCGGCGCACGGCCGTCGACGGCGATCCATTCCGTCTGCAGGGCCTTGTATTTCATGACCCCGTCGAGCAGTGCCCGGGTCGGGGCGATGCCTTTGGTGCGGCCGGGGCGTTCGTAGACCAGTTCGGTCAGGATTCGCAGGGTCTGGGCGTTGCCTTCGAAGCCGCCATGCTCCGCCGTGAGTGTGTTCAGCTTGCGCTCGCCGATATGCCCGAAGGGGGGATGCCCGAGGTCGTGGGCGAGACCGACCGCTTCGGTCAGGTCGGCGTCGATATGAAAGTCGTCGCCGAGGTATTCCGAGCGGGCGCGCAGGTAATCGCAGATCGAGCGTCCGATTTTGGCCACCTCGATGGAGTGGGTCAGGCGAGTGCGGTAGAAGTCGTACTCGCCGGACTGGAAGACCTGGGTCTTGGACTGTAGACGGCGGAAGGGATAGGAGAAAATGATGCGGTCGCGTTCGATTTGGAAGGCGCTGCGGTATTCGTTGTCGGCCAGCGGGGTGGCCGGGCTGCGCTCGAGGTCGAAATCGTTATAAAACTCGTTCTGCATCGGATTCGGACTTGTTCACGTTCGGACAGTCAGGCTTAGTACTTAAAAGCTCAATGATGAAATACCCCCTTCAAACTCTTGGCTGTCGCTCACTTCTGGCGGTCCTTCTGTTCCTGTCGAGTCTGCCGATGCTTCAGGCCCGTATCGGCGAGAGCCGTGAGGCGATTGAACGCCGCTTGTTTGCCTCGGGAGGCATCGTCTACCGCGACGACGCGACCGAGGCCAACCGGCGCCGCGGCATGCCCTACGAGAAGTACCTGACCTTCCTGCCCAGTTCCTGGGATGTCCGGATCTATTTCAAGACTGCGGACGGCAGCCGGCCGCAGTCTTCCAACATGGATCCGCGCCGGATGTCGCCGGGCTGGGATATGCATGTGATCTACATGCGCGGACAGTCGAAGATCGAGGTCTACAAGCGCAGTACGGGGATCACGGAATACGAGATGAACGCCTTGCTCGCGGCGCATGCGGACGGCTCCTACTGGAACAAAGTCGATCCCAAGGATAAGGAGACCAAGTCGATGCCATCCGCATTCGGCTTCGACATGGTCCGGCAGGACGGCACGGTGCGGGCCAAAAAACTGGGCGGGGACAGCGTCATGGTGTTTGACGCCGAACTCGACGCCCAGCTGGCGGAGCTGAACGATGCCAGCCTGCAGTCGGCGGCCCCGGCCAGCGTGAACGGCTTCTAGGAGGCCGGCTTATGCGGCAGTGAACCACTTTTTTGCCATTCCGGGTTGAAAAAACCCGGTTGGATCGCTCTGCTACGCGCTTTTCTACCCTCAGTACTATGGCAAAAGATTGGCTCGAAGGCATTGATGACGAATACGATGTAGTGGTCGTGGGCTCCGGATTAGGCGGGCTCACCGGGGCCAACTACCTGGCAAAAAACGGCCACAAGGTGCTCCTGCTGGAGCATCACTACCAGTTCGGCGGCCTGGCCACCTGGTTCAAGCGGCCCGGCGGGCACATTTTCGACATCTCGCTGCACGGCTTTCCCTACGGCATGGTCAAGAGCTGCCGGAAGTATTGGACGAAGGAGATCGCGGACTCCATCCACCAGCTTAAGGATGTCCGCTTCATCAACCCGCAGATGAACGTCTGGACGACTTTCGACCGGGAGGATTTCACCAAGATCCTGGTGGAGGATTTCGGGGTCGAGCGGGAGAAGGTCGAGGCTTTCTACGACCACCTGCGCAAGATGAACTTCTACGACGACAACACGCAGACCACGGGAGAGATGTTCGAAGAGTTCTTCCCCGGTCGCAGCGACGTGCACCGCTTGCTTATGGAGCCGATTTCCTATGCCAACGGTTCGCACATCGACGACCCTGCGATCACCTACGGCATCGTTTTCTCCAACTTCATGAGCAAGGGTGTCTTCACTTTCCAGGGCGGTACCGATACCCTGATCAAGAAGATGGTCGAGGAGCTGAAGAAGAACGGCTGCGAGGTCCGCAAGTGTGCGCTGGTCGACGGGATCGATGTGGAGGATGGCAAAGTTGTGGCTGTTCGTGCCCGCAGCCAGAATACCGGCGACGAGGAATTTCCCGTCCGTCGTATCAAGTGCAAGGCCGTGCTCTCCAATGCGAACGTGCGCAACACGATCGAATACCTGGTCGGCGAGGACAAGTTCACGCCCGAGTTCGTGGCCGAGGCGAAGGCGGTGCGCAACAACACCAGTTCCTGCCAGGTCTACATGGGGATCAAGAAGGGCGAAACCATCCCGAATATCGGCGACCTCGTCTTCACTTCGAAGGCCCCCGAATACACCATCGACGAGCTCACCTCGATCCACACCAGCAGCCATACCTTTTCGGTCTATTATCCCGAAACCCGTCCGCACCTGAAGGAGCCGCGCTACACTGTGGTGGCTTCACTGAATGCGCGTTGGGACGAATGGGCGAACCTGAGCGACGAGGAATACGAAAAGGAAAAGGCCCGCATGTGTGAGGAGTGTGTGACCAGCCTGGAAACGTTCATCCCCGGTGTGCGCGACAAGATCGATCACATCGAAGCCGCCACCCCCCGCACGGTGAACTACTACACCAAGTCGATGCAAGGCACCTCCTTCGGCACCAAGTTCGAAGGGCTCAAGGTTTCCATGGAGCTGTCCGAACAGATTGCAGGCCTCTACCACGCCGGCTCCGTCGGCATCATCATGTCGGGTTGGCTCGGCACCATGAACTACGGTGTGATCACGGCCAACAAGATGGACAAGTGGCTCTACGAGCAGGCGAAGGGGGAGTGAACGTTCAACGTCGAACGTCCAACTTTGAATGGTGAATGTTCCAGAACGCTGCGTCGGGCTCAAAGCCAGTGGTTTGTGGCAGTCTACGAGCAGTAATGGCTTTTCTATGATTCGGGTGTAGTCTGTCTACGTGCTTGAGGTTGTTTATTTGCCGCTTCTGGGGTTCCAGCAAAATTCCAAATCATCCAGTAGCTGAATTTGTTTTGGCAACAATTGGGCTTTGCGGCGCTTGGCCCTCTGGGTCCATACCCAGTATGCGAGTGCCTTGTGGGTTTTGTCGGTTCGGACAATTTTAGAGTGTCCGTGTTCCTGGTAGAAAGATTTGAGTGCTTCGTAGCGAGCCATCCATTGGGGAGGAATTATAGGAATGCCGTCACTCGAGATATTGCGAACTGATGAAGTTGGGGGATCCAAAAGGCCAGAGTCTTGAACCATTTCAATCTTCCACTGAGTTAAGCGTCCGGAATGGAAGAGCCCGCGTTGACTAGAGGCCCAAGTTCGTAGTTGAATGTCGTCCTGATAGCCGTGTGGGATTGCTTTGTAGCCCGTCTTCTTTTGAAAATCTTTGAATCGCTCGAACATCTTGATGAACTGTTGCTTTGCCAGTTCCACCGTATCGTTCCTACTCTTTGGTTCGATCTGATAGTCAGTATCTTTCAAGTATTCTGCCGTCTCACAGTTTGGACGCCATTCTGGCTGCCTCCTTCTCCGGTCTTGGGGACGTTTTTGAGCATTCTGAATCGTTTGAATGATTTGGGCGGAACGCTCGGAGAGCGACTGAAGGTTTTCCGTATTTGTGTGTCGATTCTGGAAAATTCTTTTCAATCCGCGCAGGGCCAAACCGTCTTCATTGACAGCAGATCGATACGAACCCGGCCAGTCGTGTGACTTTTCTTGATCGTATATCTCAGGGGAGGCGAGAATGAAGGCAGCGACTTCAGTCAAATCGTGGGTCCGGCTTGGGAGGCGGTAGACACGCATGCGGTCGGCCCAGATGCTTCCACGAGTGTTGTTCGATTGGTTGTGCTGTCTGGAGATTCGTTGTTTTAGGCCCTTGGCAAACTCGTTCATGCTTTGGTAGTGCTTTAAGAACCTATCAAGTCTGAAGGTATCACTCGCTAACAATGTATTTTCTTCGGGCGCCGAAACATGATTCGACAGCCTATCTTCTCCAATTGTTGCCAGTCCGTTGGCTAAGCGGATCTTTGACTGGGTGGCAGTTTTACTTGTTTCGACGATAAATGAGAAGCCGGTAGGATGGAACTGCCAGAAGAGTAGGTCGAAACCATAAATTTGAGTCAAAGCACGTAACCAAGTTTCGTAGAGCTCTACCTGACTCGTTGTGAATCTTGGGCGATCTGCGTGTAAGCTGCTTTCCAAATGAAAGATGCCCGGCGCTTCATAGATGTTACCTCTCGCTTTGCGCATATTCGTCCAAGTTGCCGATGTGTGGATCTGCGACAAGTCTAAGTTACTGCAAGGGACGGGGGCAGCCCGCAAAGATGCCGCGCTCAGGGATCGACACGGCTCATTCGTAGAGCGCGTGGTAAAAGCAGCTGGCGGCGGGTGACTCATCAATAATTTCGAAGATACCATCGTCGTTGAAGGTCCCGCTTTCCACCGGAGTCCAGTCCGGGGCGCTCAGGCTTTCCTTGCACTCGATGGTGACGTTCTGCCCGGGAATTCCGGAAAACCGGAGTCGTATCCCGGAACCGGCCGCCTCGAGGCTTTCCACCTGGAAGTTGAGCGGCAGGGCATTTTCGGCTAGAAATGCGTCCAATGCGGTGGCAATTTCATCATACAGTGCTGGCTCCAGGGGAGTGGGGATGCCGGCCAGTGCCAGTGTCGTCGGGTCTCCTTTAATACAGGTCAATTCTTATATTTGTAATGCTGCCTAATGTCCTTGATCATAAGCGCTTAAGGTTCCTGGTCGGAGGGGTGGTCGGCACCCGTTTTTGATTTGCCATTTCACCTTCGGAGAGAGGCGCCGCTTGGCGCGTCCGCTCTTGAACGGGACGCGAAGCGTGCAGTCGGGGTATTGGGCGGGGCGTTGACTTTGCCGTTGCCAGCGAGGGGCCGCTTGCCTTCGTTGACAGGGTGAAACGGTGGTTTCCCTACTTTTTATCCGCTACCTTATGGCTGTTTGCTGGTTCCTTGCTGCAGGGCCAATACATGCCCTTGCAGCTGCCGGAGGTCTTGGAGTTTCAGGAGGTGACGCCGGCCTACGCGCCGGATGGTTCGGGGCAGGCGTTGGGAGAATTCCAGAAGGGGATCCGCGTCAAGGTCAAGGAGCCGCGTTACGAGACCGGGCAATGTCTGGTGGTCTTTGAGCGCTATGGGGCGCCTGATATTCAGGCGCTGGTTCCATTGCCGGATGCGCGTGCCCTGAAGCCTGCCGAATTCCAGCAGATGCAGCCGGTTCTGGCTGGTTTTCCTTTGCTGGAAAAGTTGCTTGCCGTGCCCGAGGCCTGGCCGGAGCAAGTGACCGAGCTGGGGACCTTAGTCTCCGATCAAGAATGGCTGTTGCTGGAAGGCACGCAGGAAGATCCGCTGTGTCTGGTGTCCAAGGCGGAGGGAGAGCAGTCCGGGTTTGAAGCCTGGGGCTTGGCCCCGCTTTCGGTGAGCCTGGATTACCGTCAGGCGGACAACCGTAAGATCCGGATCGATTTCTGGAACCGGGGGGATGCGCCCGGCGGCTGGTCGCCGGTGCATGCGGCCTTGAGCACTTTCCGCGAGAATCTGGAAGGGCTTGAAAATGCGCTCGGCGGTTTTCTGGGCGAACGTGAGCGGATGGAGCGGCATGACGCGGGGATTACGGCCGTACGCGGGGGTGTGGAGACTTACTTCCTGGCCAACGACATCGAGGTCTGCTTACGCTGGGCGCGTGGCGAGTATTTCAACGTCGAAATCTACTCCTTTCGAGAGCAGGAAGCGAAGCAGGCGGAAGACTACGATCCGGCTACATTCGCTGAGCGACTGGCCGGGCAGGTGCGAAAGCACGAAGACGGCTATTACTGGATCGACGGCATTCCGATGATTTCACAGGGCGACAAGGGTTATTGTGCGGCGGCGACCTTGGCGCGGGTCATGAGTTATTACGGTTATCCGGTGGGGATGCACGAGATGGCTGACTTGGCCGACACCAGCAGTGCCTACGGCACCACCCACGAGGATGTCATCGATTCGATCCGTCGCGTCTGCAACGGCACCCCCTTTCGCCTGAACCAAATTAAGGATGCCCGGCGCGCGACGCTGGTGGATTATATCCGCCGGGGAATCCCGCTCTATTGGTTGGTGCCCGGCCATGCACGCTTGCTGATCGGTGTGGATCCCGAGGGGGGCGTTGTCTATACCGACTCTTGGGGCTACGGACATGAGTTCAAAACGATGAGCTGGACGGAGTTCACGAATTGGAATCGTGAGATCTGGGTGTTGGAGCCGTCGAATTAGGGTTGATCTCCCCAATTTAATTTTGGTTATAGTGTATCGTGTTCACAAAAATTAAATTTTGCCTGTTCGTCGCCGTCCTCGCCTTCGCTTCCCTGTGTGGGGCCGAAAGCTACCAGGAGTACAAGAGTCCGGACGGGCGTAGTCTGACAGCGCGTCCGACGGGAGTCTACGGTGATAAGGTGACGCTAGAGTTCCGGGACGGCCGGACGATGAATGTCGATTTGAGTTTTTTCGCCGAGGAAGATGCCTCACGCTTGAAATCATGGGCGATCCAGTACCTGGCCAAAACCAATCAGCTCTTGGAAGTCACGGTCGACCGTAAGGACGATAAAATCAAGGAGTATAAAAAAGATGTGTCCTTGGTCGGTGGCGGCGTTGCCAAAGAGGCCATGGAGATCATCGAAATCGCAGGCTATTACGAGGTGGAACTGACGAACAAGAGCCAATTTGACCTGACGGGGGTCAAAGTCGAATACCGCATTTTCAGCGAGCAGGACAACCGCGCCAAGAAGGACCGGCATGATGTGACCTACTCGCGCAAAGGCGGAACGATTGAGTATCATTTACAATCCCAGGAGACTTTGGAAAAGAAAACCGAGGTAATCCCGTTGAAAGAAACCAAATTGGGCAAAGGGATCGTCTGGTCCGGAGGCGGCGATTTGGAATCCGAAGCAAAGATGATCGGGGTGTGGTTGCGCGTGTATGCTGCCGGCGAGATGGTCTTCGAATACTCCAAGCCCACGAATTTGTCCGAAGACGAGGACTGGTAGGCCACCTGCGAGAGGCGGCCCCTTGCTGCATTTTAGACGTGCATTCGTGGGCAACGCCAGTTCACTGCCCACATGGAAGAAATTCTCCGCACGATTCCGCACCGCCCTCCGTTTCTCTTCATCGACGAGATCGTCGAAGTCCGTGAAGACGGCGCCACCTGCAAGCGCACCATCCGCATGGAAGAGCCCCAGTTCGAGGGGCACTATCCGGGCAACCCGATCATGCCGGGGGTGCTGCTCTGTGAAGCCTGTTTCCAGACCGGTGCCATCTACCTGGCCAAGCAAATCGAGAAGGAAGGCCGCTCGCTCAAGGATGTGACCCCGGTGCTTTCGCGCATCAGTGATGCCCGCTTCAAGCAGATGGTGAAGCCGGGGGACGAAATCACGATCGAGGTGACGATGAAGGAAACGGTCAGCCGCTTCTTCTTCATGAAGGGCAAGGTGCTCAAGGGCGGGAAGCCGGCGATGACGATCGAGTTCGCCCTCGCCATGGTCGAGCCGGAGTGAATCGACCCCTCCGTCTGCGGCAAGCGCCGACACCTCCCCTAATCTAGGGGAGGAACTCTCTTATCACTTTTACCATTATTCCCCTCCTGGGGTAAGGCGGGGTGCCCGAAGGGCGGGGTGGTTCGCCCGATCGGAACAAAACTTCCAAAATCACACAATTTCGGCTAGAAGCTAGAGCACCATGAGTTTCCTTCAATTTGAGAATAAGCGCTTCCTTGTGATGGGGGTGGCCAACCGCAAGAGCGTGGCCTGGGCCATCACGAAGACGCTGGAGGAGCAGGGCGCTGAAGTGATCCACAGCGTCCGTTCGCCGGAGCGTCTGGAAAGCCTGAAAAAGTTGTTGGGGGACCGGAAGGCCTACATCTGTGATGTGGAATATCCCGAGCAGATCGAGGCGCTGGCGAAGGAGGTGGGGCAGGCGCATGGCCCGATTGACGGGATCGTGCACTCGATCGCGTTTGCCAACTACTCGGAGGGCTTCAAGCCCTTCCACGAGACGGTGCGGAAAGACTTCCTTCAGGCCACATCGATCTCCGCATTCTCGCTGGTCGAGGTGGCCAACGCCTTCAAGCCCTACCTGAGCCCGGATGCCTCGGTGGTGTCGATCGGCATCAGCTCGACGGATGTGACGGCGGAAAACTACGGCTACATGGCGCCGATCAAGGCGGCGCTGGAGACTTGTTCCTATAATCTGGCGAAGTCCTTTGGCGCGGATACGCGAGTACGCTTCAATACGGTGAATGCCGGGCCGCTGAAGACCAGCGCTTCGGCCGGCATCCCCGGTTACATCGAGAGCTACCTCTACGCCGAGAAGCTGACATTCCGGAAGCAGAACCTGAGCACCCAGGAAGTGGCGAACACGGCGGTCTTTCTGCTTAGTCCGGCTTCCAGCGGGATCAACGGTCAGGGCATCGTGGTGAACGCCGGGATGGACCGGAACTACTTTGACAAGGATGTGATCTCCGCCGCGATGCGCCCGGATTAAGAGAGGGGATTACTCGAAACGAAACGGAGATGCGGCATCATGTTCTTGTCGCTCCGCCGGGCTCATTCTGGAACGCAGAAGTTTGACTGTGTAGGCACCGCGCGCCTTGCCGTCCTCAACAAAAAGCCAATCGCTTACCTGTGAGTCTGGAAAGCTTACCAGATCACCCGGTTTGATGGATTTTAACCAGCCGGGTGTGCTTAGTAGAATTCCGCTTGTCGTGTTTCCCGTATGTTCAATGACATCGACCCACATGTGTTCGCCGCCTTCTTCTCCCGGGTCTGTGAAGTAAACTTTCAGCAGGCCGTTAAAGTCGTCGCCCGCTTTATCCCGCTCGGTCCAGAACAGGTCTAGGTTTTTTCGGGCCAGTTCCATCGTTTTGTTCATCTCCTCGTCGCCACTGCTGACCGGAATGATGTCATCGCGCTGATCGGAGCAAGCGCTGAGCAGCGTAAGGCATAGCACTAGGAGGAATCGAAAACGCACTGCTTTCATGGCAAGCATCGATGCCGAAGATAGGATTTTGTACAAGCGTAATATTGATTAGTAAATAGTGCCGTAAAATGCCTGTGAAGCCTGCCGTTTGAACGGGTTGACTTATTTCGACGGCTGTGATCCCGGCCTGGTATCCGTTTCGAGTCGATCCGGATCGCTCTTATTGGGATTTCGACTCCAAGCTCTCGAGGAAGGACCTTTCTGACAGAATCGCTTGATGAGTTGCGTAACAGCGCAAAGCAAAGAACAGGGCAATGGCGATGCCGAGGTAGAGCACACTTTGAGCGGCGAATGTCGGGTTGGTTCGGGCGGAGCTGCTTATCCCCAGAAATATGAAGAATCCACCCATTATGCCTGCCGTTAACGCAGCATGTAGGCGTATCCTGTGCAGCCGCTTCAACTCTTCTTGGGCATACTCAATATTCTGGGTCAGTTCATCTTTCATGGCTGTGTCGTATTCGTGCAGTTCGTGTGCCTGTGTCGGACCGATTCATGCGTCTTGTTTTGCTGAGCCGATGGATGGATTCGGTGAATACTTGGCTAGGTTGTGCAGTCGTTCGAGTCAATGCACTGGCTCATGGCAAGCGTAGTTCAGGTAATATCTTCGTCCGAGATTTCGAAAAAAGCTCGTATCCGGTAACCTGCATGCCGTATCCCTCCTAGTTCATGCTGTTTTCCAAGGTAGCTATCGAATCAATCGCCTATGCCCTGCCGGAGGAGGTTTGGACCTCGGCCGATGTGGAGGCAAAGCTTGCCGGTGTCTATGAGCGGCTGCGTTTGCCCGAAGGCCGGTTGGAGCTGATGACGGGCATCCGCGAGCGGCGTTTCTGGCCCAAAGGCACGCCCGCGTCCGTGGCTTCGGCCAAAGCCGGCGAAGCCGTGTTGGCCAAGAGTTCCTTTGGGCGTGAGTCCATGGACCTGTTGATCCACTCCGCGGTTTGCCGCGACCGCCTGGAGCCGGCGACGGCGTCTTATGTGCACGGCCTACTGGGCCTGTCCGGAGGCACGCAGATCTTTGACGTATCCAACGCCTGCCTTGGTTTCCTCAATGCCATGGTAGTGGCGGCGAGCATGATCGAATGCGGTCAAATCGAGCGCGCCTTGATCTGCTCCGGCGAGAACGGGCGTCCCCTGGTGGAGAATACCCTGGCGCAATTGCAGAATCCGGAACTGACCCGGAAGACGATCAAGCCGTATTTTGCGAACCTGACGATCGGGGCCGGTGCGGTGGCGGCCGTGCTGTGCCGCAAGGATCTTGCGCCGGGACCGCGTCCGTGCCTTCGTGCGGCGGTGGTGGAGACCGACACCTCGCACAACCAGCTCTGTCAGGGAGATTCGGCGGGAGATGCCTTGGAGATGCTGACTGATTCGGAAGAGCTGCTGGTGGCGGGGATCGGTGTGGCCCGTCGCGCCTGGGCCCGTTTTACCGATGCGACCGGTTGGACGGCGGAGACGCCGGACCGTGTGATTACCCACCAAGTGGGGAAGGCGCACACTCGCGAGCTTTTCAATGCCCTGGGCCTCGATCTGGCCAAGGATTTTACCACTTTCGAAACCCTGGGGAATGTGGGCTCGGTGTCCTGCCCGATCACCCTGGCGCGGGCGATGGAGGACGGGGCCTACCGGCCTGGCCAAAAGGCGGCCCTGCTCGGAATCGGAAGTGGACTGAGTAGCTTAATGTTGGCCTTGGATTGGCCGGAGTCATGATTCAATCACGCGCATCACAGTTACCGCCCGAAGTGCGGATGGAGTATCCTTTCGCCAGTAATACCCTCGTTTTGGAGGGCGGGTTGAGAATGCATTACATCGACGAAGGCTCCGGGCCGGTCGTGCTTATGCTTCACGGGAATCCGACTTGGTCCTTCTATTACCGGAACCTGGTCAAGCACCTCTCGGGGCTGGGATTCCGTTGTATCGTTCCGGACCATGTCGGCTGTGGGCTCTCGGACAAGCCGCAGGATTATAACTACACCTTGGAGCAACGGATTCAGGATGTGGAGCTCCTGATACACCGGCTTGGGTTGAAGACCTACAGCCTGGTGTTGCACGACTGGGGCGGTGCGATCGGATGTGGGGTGGCGACGAGGCGACCGCATGCGGTGGATAAAATCGTGCTGCTGAACACCGGGGCATTCCGTTCAAAGCGCATCCCGCTTCGGATCGCGGCGGTAAAGATCCCCTGGATCGGTGAAGCGGTGATCCGCGGGCTAAATGGTTTTGCCGGTCCGGCCGCGCGTATGTCGGTCCGGATACCCCTGAGTCCGGCGGTGCAGCGGGGCATGCTGTTCCCGTACCGAAGCTGGGCGGACCGTGTGGCGGTCTGGAACTTTGTCCGGGACATCCCGCTCCGGGAAAAGCACCGGTCCTACAAGACCCTGACGGAGATCGAGGTCAACCTGAAGAAGCTGGCCGACAAGCCGGTCTGTTTGGAGTGGGGGGCCTATGATTTCTGTTTCAACAAGCACTTCCGCCAGCGCTGGCAGGAAATCTTCCCCCAGGCCGAGTGCCACATCCATGATATCGCGGGGCACTACGTGCTGGAGGATGCGACAGACCGGGTCTGCAAGAATGTGGCAAGCTTTCTTCAAGAGTCATAAACTTGTAAGAATTTGTTAATGGCTTGCATCAGCTTGATGCGGTTTTGTAATACACCTTAGTTTTCTGGGGGTTACAGCCTATCTTCAAAAAACATCCACCGTGCTCGAAGCTGAGTCCATTTTAAAGCTTCCCTCTGCGTTTCCGTGGGGGCTCGCCCTTATTGATGTGGATAAGGGTTGTTTTCTCTGTGCGAATGCGCACCTGGCGCGACATTATTTTGACGGTGACGGCATCGGTGACGAAGTGGACCGGCGCTTCGGTTTTCCGGGGGGGCGGAGTTTTGAGGATATCGCCGGTCTGGCCCGTCGTCAGGGCAGTTGGACGGGGCGCGTGGTTCCGGTCAGCAACCAGTTCGGGATCGCCTCTGTCGAGGTCATGCTGCATCCCGACGAAGCGGACCCCGCGCGCATGTATTTCTACACATTGGAGCATCCTTCGATCGACGGGACCTTGCGATTCAGCAGTCGGAGCGAGATGCAACTGCTGCAGGTGCTGTTGGACAATACGTTGGAGTACGTCTTTTTCCGTGACCTCTCGGGGCGTTTGATCCTGACCAACCGGGCCTTCCGCCTCGCGGTGGGGGCGGATGCCTCCAGCATGGTGATCGGCCGTCAGTTGGAAGACTACATTACCACTGAAAGCGCGGAATGGGTGCAGGGCATCGACGACGCGATCCGTGGTACGGGACGTCCCATCGTCAACCGGGCGTCGCTTTTTGTTTTTAACAACGGGACGCAGCACTGGTTGCAGATGTCAACCGTGCCGGTTCGGGATTCGGAGGGGCTGATCATCGGTTCGGTCAGTGTGGCGCGTGACATCAGCGACTTGAAGCAAACGGAATCGGAACTGCGGGATGCGATCAAGCAGGCGGAAGACGCCAGCCGGGCGAAAGGCGAGTTTCTGGCGGCGATGAGCCATGAGATCCGCACACCGATCAACGGGATCGTCGGGGCCTCGGAATTGTGCCAGGAGACACGTCTGGATCCGGAGCAGCGGGGGTACATCGATACCGTGATGCAGTGCAGCAATACGCTGTTGGCGTTGGTCAATGACGTGCTGGACTTTTCCAAGATCGAGGCCGGGCAGCTCAATCTGGAGATGCTTTCCTTCAGTCCCTCCAGCCTGATTGAGGAAGTGTCCGAGGAATTTGCGCAGACCGCACGGCGGAAGGGCTTGGAGTTGATTGTGGCGTATGATTCCGAATTGCCGCGTTACCTGATCGGGGATCCGACGCGGGTGAAGCAGATCCTTTATAATCTGGTCGGCAATGCGGTGAAGTTTACGGAGAGCGGCGAGATTGTGATCCGCGCGGTGACACTGGAGCGCGGGGAGCAAGTTGCGCAGATGCGGTTTTCGGTGAGTGATACGGGCATCGGGATCCCCGAGGGACGGCGGGACGCGATATTCAAGAGTTTCACGCAGGCGGACATGACGACGACCCGGAAGTACGGAGGTACCGGCCTGGGGCTTACGATCTGCCGCGAACTGGCGAACCTGATGAACGGGGAGATTACGGTGGAAAGCCAGCTGGGGAAGGGCTCGATCTTCTCGCTAACCTTGCCCTTGGAGCTTGCGGTCCATGCCGGGGCCGATGCGATCCCGTACAATCCGGAACTGGCCGGCTTGCACGTGTTGATCGTCGATGACAACGAGACCAACCGTGAGATTTACCAGAAGGTCTGCGCCGGATGGGGCTATCGCAGTGCGGTGGCCTCCGAGGGGGTGGAAGCCTTGACCTTGCTGCAGGACTCGGCCGAGCGGGGGGATCCCTTCAAGCTGGTCATTTTGGACCAACAAATGCCGGGCTTGACCGGCCTCGATGTGGCCAGCCTAATCGTGACCCGCGAAGAGATCAAGGACACGCGGCTGCTGTTACTTTCCTCTTCGCTCAACCGCACCGAGATCGAGCGGGCGGAGAAGATCGGGATTGCCCGTGCCTTATCGAAGCCGGTGAAGCGCTCCACGCTCTTGGAAGTGATTCTCGAGACCTTCGGGGTGCATGGTGACGAAGACTTTGACCTGCCGCCGGTGGCGGAGCCCGTCGATGCTCCCGTGTTGGACCTTCCGTCGGGCGGGCTGCACATCCTTCTGGCCGAGGACAACCCGGTGAACCAGAAGATTGCGACCCGGCGGCTCGAAAAAATGGGCCATTCGGTGGTAGTGGTGACGAACGGAGCGCTTGCCCTCGAAGCCGTGCAGACCCGGCGCTACGACTGTATCCTGATGGATATCCAGATGCCGGAGATGGATGGCTATGAGGCCACCCGCCGGATCCGTGAGTTCGAATCGGCTGAGGGGCTTTCCTACACCTTCATTGTGGCCATGACGGCGCATGCGATGAAGGGGGATGCGGAAAAGTGCCTGAATGCGGGCATGGACGACTATCTGCCGAAGCCTTTCCGGGTGGAAGCCTTGAAGGAAATTCTCGACCGCGTGCTGGCCCGGAAGCTACGGATTGATGCCAGCGCGCAGGACGGCCGGATCGATGCGAGGGAGGACGAGGGCTTCCGCGAGCGCTACCAGCGCATGGGGGCGGAGGCGCGCGAAGACATCCTGGAAAGTTTGCCGATTTTACAGGAGAGCCTGCCGCAGGATATCTACAAGCTGGAGTGCGGACTGAAAGCGAAGGATTTGTCGCAGGTCGCGTTCATGGCCCATACGATGAAGGGGGTTGCCGGAATCTTCGGAGCCCGCGGCATTATCGAACTGGGGGACAGTTTGGAGCAGGCCTGCAAGGCGGAAGATTGGGACTCGGTGAAGGCGCAGTCGGAGCGCATGATGGCGGACCTCCACGCCTTGGTCGAGGAGGTGGAGCAAGTGCTGGATGAGGATGCGACTGAGTTGAGCGAGGCCGGGTGCTAGCGGTTTTCGGGTCAGAAGTTCTGATTTTGCATTTTGCTTTTTCCTGAAGATGCGCTCTAACTGGGCCGCTTATGAGTTCCGTTCTACAACTAATCCTGGAAGGTGAACGCCTCGACAACGCCCAGATGGCACAGATCCTGAATCTGTCCGAGGCGGAGGTCGTGGCTGAATTAGAGCGCCTTCAAGCCGAGAAGATCCTTCTCGGCTGGCGCCCCGTGCTCAATCCAGAGCGCGCGCTTGGAGAAGTCGTACGAGCGGTGATCGAAGTCCGCATCAGCCCGGAGCGTGATGGGGGCTTTGACCGTCTGGCTGCCCGGATCAGCCGTTTCGACGCGGTGGAATCGTGCTATCTGATGTCGGGTTCCTACGACCTCCTGATCTTTGCCGTGGGCAAAGACTTGCGTGCGGTGGCGAGCTTCGTCTCGGAGCGTCTGGCCAGCGTGGAAGGGGTCCTGTCTACCGCCACACATTTCATGCTCCGTGCCTACAAAGAGCAGGGGCACCTCCTTCTTTCACCCACAGAGAGCGGCGATAAGCCCGCCGTCAGTCCGTAATGAGTGATCAAGGTCAACGTTTTGTGGCAGACCACGTGGTTGGTTTGCCTCGTTCCGGTATTCGCGATTTCTTCGCCATCGTGGCCGCCATGCCGCAGGCCATTTCGCTGGGGATCGGGGAGCCGGATTTTGTCACGCCCTGGCATATCCGTGAAGCGGCCATGTTCGCCCTGGAGAAGGGCAAGACCAGCTACACGGACAACAAGGGCTTGATCCGCCTGCGCCGTGAGATCTCCACTTATGTGGAGAATCATTTCGCGCTGAGCTATCACCCTGAGCAGGAAATCATCGTGACGGTCGGTGTGTCCGAAGCGCTCGATATTATCCTGCGTGCGGTGCTGAATCCGGGGGACAAGGTGCTCTACCACGAGCCCTGCTACGTGTCCTACAGTCCGAGCATCAAATTGGCGCATGCCGTTCCGATCGCGGTCGAAACTTCCGCCAATGATGAGTTCGGCATCGATCCGGACAAGGTGGCTGCCGCTTGGGAACCCGGCTGCAAGGTGCTGATCCTGAACTTCCCGACCAATCCGACGGGCGGGGTAACGGAGCGTGCCAAGCTGGAGAAGCTGGCCAAGTTTGCGGTGGAAAAGGACCTGCTCGTGCTCAGTGACGAGATCTATTCCGAACTCACTTTCGAAGGCGAGCATACCAGTATCGCGACCCTCCCCGGGATGAAGGAGCGCACTGTCTTCCTGCACGGATTCTCCAAGGCCTTTGCCATGACCGGATTCCGGATCGGCTATGCCTGCGGTCCGGCTCCGCTCATCGAGGCCATGATGAAGATCCACCAGTACAGCATGCTCTGCGCGCCGATCCTCTCGCAGGAGGCTGCCATCGAAGCCTTGAAAAATGGTGGTCCTGCAGTGGCCAAGATGAAAGAGGCCTACCAGCGTCGGCGTGACTTGATTGTTCGCCGCTTCAACGAGGTCGGCCTGAAGTGCCACTTGCCCAAGGGGTCTTTCTACGCCTTCCCCTCGATTGAAGCATCCGGCTTGAGCTCGATGGAGTTTTGCCAGCAATTGCTCAAGGAACAGGAGGTCGCGATTGTGCCCGGCACGGCCTTCGGTGCCTGCGGTGCCGGTTTCGCCCGCGCCAGTTTCTCCACCAGTTACGAACGCATCCTCGAGGCCACCAACCGCATCGAGCGATTCATGGAGAATTTTGCTTAGGCAAAATTCTCCATGAACGTCGAACATCCAACTTCGGAGATTGAAGATCGAATGAGGATGGGTTCGACCTCTCGCCTAAACTATCTATCTTGTCTAACTTGAGCATCGCATTCGATGTTCGACGTCGGACGTTCAATGTTCAAAGTTCTCTCCCGTGATCGATCCCTCCAGAACCGTGGCCCTCGTCGGCCGTCCCAATGTGGGCAAGAGCCGTCTCTTTAACCGGCTTTGTGGCCGGCGCATGTCCATCGTCCACGATATGCCGGGTGTGACGCGCGACCTGATTTCCACCGAGGTGAATGACGACTTCGTGCTGTTGGATACCGGCGGGATCGGGATGGAGCTGGAAATGACGCCTAAGAAGATCGCGACCGCGGCGGAGGACCAGGTGGAGTTTGCCATCCAGGCTGCCAAGGTCATTCTCTTTGTGGTCGACGTGCGTAACGGGGTGACTCCGCTTGACGAGATGGTGGCCGAAAAGCTGCGCCGCTATGGCAAGCATGTGATTCTGGTGGCCAACAAGGTGGACAGCGAGGCCGAGGAAGACGCGGCCGACGAGTTCAACCGTTTCGGCCTGGGCGCGCCGGTCAAGGTCTCGGCCGAGCATGGTCGCGGGATCAGTGATCTGAATGAGGCGATCGAGGCAAAGCTGGGCCCGAAGCCGGAAGGTTCGGAAAGCGACAAGCAGAAGCGGATCCGGATCGCGCTGGTCGGCCGTCCCAATGTGGGGAAGTCCTCCATGGGGAACGCGCTCCTGGCGTCCACCCGTTTGATTGTTTCGGATGTGCCGGGCACGACCCGTGACTCGGTCGAGCTCGATCTTGACTACAAGCATCGTGACGGCGAGCTGCTCAAGTTCCGCTTGGCGGACACCGCGGGCCTGCGCATGAAGCGAAAGGTCGACAGTCCGGTCGAATATTTCTCCACCGTCCGGACCCAGCATTCGATCGAAAACTCGGATGTGGTCTTTCTCGTGATCGATGCCGCGGATGGCGTGACCAAGCAGGACCAGGCCCTCGCCGGACAGATCCTGGATGCCGGGCGTGCCCTGGTCGTGGTGGTCAACAAGTGGGATAAGATCCAGGAGATGTGGGAAGCCGAACCCGTGGCCGGCTACAAGAACCTGAAGCATTTCCTCACCTCGTATGAGGAGTCGCTGCGCAAGGAGATGTTTTTCCTGCCGGATCCGCCGGTGTTGTTTGTCTCGGCCAAGACCGGTTTTAAAGTCGAAAGTCTGCTGGAACGGGCCGCTTCGATCGAGGCCACCCTCGATATGAAACTGTCCACCGGCAGGCTGAACCGTGTGATCCAGGATATGTTCGAGGCGCGCTCACCCAAGCTGGTCGGCACTAAGCGCTTCAAGGTTTTCTATGCCGTGCAGACCGGTTCGCGCCCGCTCAGTATTCGCCTGTTCTGTAATCGTAAGGAACGGCTGGATCCGACTTACCGCCGTTATCTCGAAAAGGGACTGATCCACGAGTTCCGCCTCGGCGGCTGCCCGGTTCGATTTGATCTGGAAGGCAAAGCCAGACGCTACGCCGAGGATGAGGGTGAAACCCCTGCGCCGCGCCTCAGCCGCCAGACCCAGGATAAGATCCGTGAAAAGAAACAGGGCGACAAGGCCTTCGAAAAGAAGCATCCCGAGCGCCGCAAGGCGATCACGCAGAAGAAAGCCGCCCACAATAAGGGGAAGAAGCGCTAGGCGTTGTGGGGTGAATGTTGGTTCGATTTTGCTTCGAAATCAAACTTGAGCAAACGGTCATTTAGGTAGGATTATTGCGTTGCAGCCTGCCCGCATGCTCACTAGAAGCGTGAAACTACGAACAACGTGTTTGCAACGCAGCAAAGATGTCGTGCTAAACCGTGTTCGTAAGTTTACTATGTGTGACCTATAATACTGTTCAGCACTGAGAAAGCAAAATGGAATTCATCGTCATACCCGCCATAGTTATCGGTATCATTGGCATGTGGTTCCTCTTGATGAAAAGTGAAAGCTACAAGCAAAGAGCGATTGGCGGAGTGATCTTCTTGGGGCTGATCTTGTTAATCCTTGATACTTATCGTCTAGCAGGGAGTTCGTATCGAACAGACTTCTACGACTCAGCACTCAATGGCATCGCTGAAATGATTGAAAAAGGAAGAGGCAAGGAAGTCGTTGAGCCCATTTATAGGTTTCAAGAGAAGAGTGAGCGCGATACTCGATCATCATTCCCGAATGTTGCCGAGTTGGCGTCCACAATCAGCAGACTAAACAGAGCTGAACCAGTCGACACAGACAACCCAGTTAACCCGCCCGAAAATTCTAAAAACCAACTGGACGATTAAGCCGTCAGGCTGGTTGTCTGGTCTCGACGTTCGCTAAAAATGAAATGAATCCTTTCTCAAAACTGATGAAAAAGAAACCAAAGGAAACTTGGTATCCGATTCCGTTTGAAGAAGGCGTCACATACAGGGTGAACCAAACCATCCTCGGAGACTTCGATAAAATAAAAGAAGGAACAGAACTCACATATGTGAGCACAGGTTTTTCGAGATATGACGGTTACATTGGATTCTTTTTCAAAGATTCAGAAGGAGTTGATAGAAGATGGGATATTGATGAATCATGGGACCCCATCGAGCGATCCAAAGGTCTTTTTACACCCTTAACCTCAAAGAGCGAACCAGGCGCAGGTGGCAACGGCTAAAGCCGCGCCACTGCTCATCGATATGTGAAAGCGAATGAATCTTACAACCGCTTGCGCTAGAGATTGGGAGTTTGGGAGGCAAGTATATGCCGTATCTGAGTTCATCTCCCCAACCTCGCCCGAAGGGCCCTCTAGCGTCAGCGGTTGTGACCCAAAAAAGGAATGAGGTGAAGGGAAAGCACTTGTCGGATTCAGTCTCACTTGGCACTTTGGAATCCATATCCAGACGGAGCTGGACAACCCCATTTACGCCGCCCGGCATTCGACAACCACCACTAATCCAAAATTCACAGGCTGGGTTTCCAGTCCTCACCGTTCTCAGAAATGAAAGCACTCCTTTCCATTCTACTTCTATTCGCGATGACGAACACAACAACCGCAGTCCCAGATTCCCTAAAAAAGAAAAGCGAAGTCGACCTTGTTTCGATTACACTCGAAGTCGAAAGCGAGGCTTGGTTGTTCATTCTTCTAGCAAGAGACGGAACAATAAACCGAATGGGCGATGGAGCGAATTCACCCAAAAAAGAATCAGTCTACATTGGCATAACAGAAGAAAAGTTGTTTGAAGCCTTCATGGAGAATGTAGACGAGCAGATGCTCTCACACCCAGGCGCATACGACCATAAAGAGAAAGAAGGAAAGGCATGTAGCGTGAAGATCATCTTTTCTGATCAGAATGAAGAAAAGAAATCTGGTTTCTATTTTGGATATGGATCGGACTCAGCTGGACCACCTCAGCCAATCCCAAGCTTAATCATGAAAGCAATAGAGATTACAGACCCTTGGCACCAAGAGCAGAAAAACAAAGAGTGAGAACCAGACAGGATAGGCAACGCCTTTGGCGCGCCTACCTTTGACGTTCTGCGAAGGAAAATGAAACTCATCGAAGCACTAAACGAAATCAATTCTCGGGATAATTATGAAGACCTGATGACCATCTACTCGAAAAGAGAATGGAATGAAGACTCCGAAACAATCATTGTCCTTCAACCTGAAGATGGGAACATCGAACCAATCGATGGGCACAGCTATTTCCTTGAAGTATTTATCGTCAAGGAATGGCTTGAAGAATTGAGTGAAAAAGAAGTGAGCAAAGCGACGTGTGACAGAATAATCCAATATGCGATCAACGATGCATAAGCAAACCGAAGGCAGAACAAGGCGGTGGTCTCAATTCCTTTCGCGCTCCGCGCTTCAGTCTTGAGACACCTCAACGTTAAATGAAGGAAATTGAACCAAACTTTCATGCACTAATTGGAGGCTTCATTCATCAATGCGGCGCTATCGAGTTACTCATAAATGCAGCGATTAAGAATTATTGCCCTGAAGAAATACTAGTGACGGAGGTCGTTAAATTACCCCTATTTAAGCGACTAAACATTCTGAAAAGAGCGCTGAAAGAACGAACTGAAATTGAGCACCCGAAAATTGATTTACTCTTTAAAGATTTAGACGAATTACGCCTCGAAAGAAATAAAGTGGCCCACAACCCCATACTATTATCTAGTCTTGGTGAAACCGAAGGTGGTGAGATCCATGTAGTCCGCTTCAAGTCTGATTGCTCTAATGATGAGCGCATTAACAAAGAGCGAATGCATGAACTAGCTTGCGCTAGTGGTGCTGCACTACGCCGCTTAAGTGAACTCATCCCTTACGAAAAAAGAAATATCTAACCAGTAGGCACAGGGCAACCCATGTAACCCGCCCGAAAATCCGAGAATCACTAGAACCACTAATCCGTCAGGCTGGGTGCCTGGCCTCGACGTTATCAAAGAAAATGAATTTCAAATCCATCGCACTTACACTTACTATGGTGCTGCAAAGCGCGATTTTTGCTGAAAGCCCATTCGAACCTTTTGAGCCTAGGGCACCATCTCCCTACAAAATCGACACCGTTGTAAAAGTGACCATCAACCTAGGGCAAGAAACTGCAGGGTATGTTGATGGAATAGGCTTAGTCATCATAAAACCCAAGCAAGTTCAACTAGATCTTGCCGGTGCAAGACGTCTACTCGGCGAACTGAAAGAAATAAAGAAGGACAGAACCTTAGATCCATTCTTCCCCATCGATCCAGTTGGTAGTCCCTACATGTGCTGGGTGAACGTCATGGACATGGAAAACGAAATAATCGATGGATTCCCAGTTTACACGCACTCCAAAGAACGCACTCCAATCCTTCACCATTTTGTAGTAAAATATGAACCAGACTTAGAAGAGTCCTACAAAGAACGACTCAAAAAGTTCATGGCTCCAATAGAACAGGAATGATAACCAGTCAGGATAGACAAGATCGAGGCTGCGCCCCGATCTGTCTACCTTCGACGATGGAAGAATAAAAAATGGAAAATACAACCAACACGGTCTTCAACAATTTTGGCAATTTTATGATCATTGCTCAGCTGATTAATTTGCTTATCATCGGAGCTATAGTCTGGGGTGTCATCCATTTCTGGCAGAAGATCTCAAAATGGAATAATGAAAGAAATCAAATCCTTCACAGTATGGCAGTCGAACTTGCCGAAATTAAAAGAGAGATGAAGAGCAATCGAGGCCTTTAAGATCACCGAAGCACTCAGGAGTCCATCCAGACGACACAGACAACCCATTTAACCCGCCCCGAAATTCTAAAAAGCAACTGGACGATTAAGCTCTCAGGCTGGTTGTCTGGTCTCATCGTTGGAGAAAGAGAATGAACAAAAGAAGCCTTATCGCTTTATCCTTAGTGATGCACTTCCTGCTTTTCTTCACTGGCGGAATCACCATCGAGAAAACGATACCAATCATGATGGTGGGAGAATCTGGAAATGCGTCAGATGAAGATAATAAGGAAGGCGCAAGGGACTTGATGGCTGTTCTGAAAGCGAGTCAGATCGAGTCTTCTAAAGAGAATGGCACCCCTGTGCTCGTCCAGTCCATGCACCAGTTTGGCGATAACACATATGTTGTGCGGTATAATTTCATGGTTATAACGCTAGTCCTTGTCTCCGCGATCTACCACTTCTACTCACTGAGAAAACTAAAATTCCAACAAGAGGAGGTGAGCAACGGCTGAAGCCGCCGCTCACTCCATACGTTGGCTGAAAAATGAACGTGGGGTTTACCACTCGCCTTTAACCTGACCTGCTTTGCCCTCGCTGGATATCTCAAGTTCCTCAGAGAATAAAGAGAACTGAATGAAGTCTGCTCATTCCGTCAGGGCTGCACTCGAGTGGGACCCCTCCGGTCCGGCTGAGTCGCCGGACCACCTCCCCTGCAAGCAGAGGAGGAATCTGTGTGTCTGCTTCGTCCCCCATCGCAAAGCCTAGGCATCCACTTCTATAGGAAGTCGTTTCTTCTCGAAAATCGCCTATGAACCATAAAAAAGCCGCCCCGTTTCAGGGACGGCTTGTATGAAATCAATTGGTAGAAATCGCTATCGCGCTTTCTCTACAATTTAGGCCTTGGCCTTCTTGTAGTTTTCTTCGGCTGCGTTCCAGTCGACCACATTCCAGAATGCCTCGATGTACTTCGGGCGAAGGTTCTGGTACTTCAGGTAGTAGGCGTGTTCCCAGACATCGAGACCGATGACAGGAGTACCTTCGACTTCGGCGATGCCCTTCATCAGCGGGCTGTCTTGATTCGGTGTGGAAGTGACGGCGAGTGTACCGTCTGCCTTGACTACGAGCCAGGCCCAACCGGAACCGAAGCGGGTGGCGCCTGCCTTGGCGAAAGCTTCCTTGAAGGCATCGAAGCCACCGAGTTCGGCGTCGATCGCCGCGGCCAGTTCGCCGACGGGGGCACCGCCGCCGTCCGGGCTGAGGATGGTCCAGAAGAACTTGTGGTTGGCATGGCCGCCACCGTTGTTGCGGACGGCACCGCGCTTGGCTTCGGGCACGACCGACAGGTCGGAAATGAGGTCGCAGACGCACTTGTCTTCGAGGCCGGTGCCTTCGAGCGCAGCGTTTACATTGGTGATGTAAGCGTTGTGGTGCTTGCTATGGTGGATCTCCATCGTGCGCGCATCGATGTGCGGTTCGAGCGCATCGTATGCGTAGGATAGTGAGGGGAGTTCGTATGCCATGATAGTTAATATATGATTATGTTGGTGAGAGAGTAAGCCAGTAATGTGAGACGGACTGTCCCGTCTGTCAAATGGGGGATGAGGTTGTTATTTGAAAGTTGCTCGTTGTTTGTTCCCGCAACGCGCAACCCGCAAGGTCCCACTCTCAACCCTCGAGCTTCTTATCCTTATTCGCCTGCCGCTTCATTTCGAAGAAGGCCTTGAGCAATTCATGGTTGAGCTCCTGCAGAATGCCGCCGGTCGATTCGAACTTGTGATTGCTTTCGGGCAGGGCGCCGAGGTCGACGGCGCCGCCGACGCAGCCCATCTTCGGATCGGGCAGGCCATAGTAGACCTTGCCGATGCGGGCGATGACGAGTGCGCCGGAGCACATGGGGCAGGGTTCCTTGGTCACATAGAGGGTACACTCGTTCAGGCGCCAGTCGCCGATCGCATTGGCGGCTTGTGAGATGGCGATGATTTCGGCGTGTGCCGTGGGGTCGTTGGTGCTGCGCGACTGGTTGTGGCCGGTCGCGATGATTCGGCCCTGATGCTCGATGACCGCGCCGATCGGGACCTCATCCTTTTTCCAGGCCTCGATTGCCTCGTTGTAGGCATGCGTCATGTAGTATGCCTCGTTGCGGTTGAGCTCGGAGGGAAAGATCTTTTCGAATGGGCAAGGCAAGTTCATGCGGGAGGAGATACGGGATGCGGGATACGGGATAGACAAATCCCCGGTGGGCGACACGGTCAAGCCATCCCGTATCGCGTGGAACAGTCGAATCTTGACTTTCGCGGCTTAAGTGCTTCCCTCCGCGGTTTCACAATTATTTATGGCAAAAGCACAAAGCGAAGAATACGTCGAAGTAGAAGGTAAAATTGTAGCCGTTCTTCCGGGCACCATGTTCCGGGTCGAGTTGGCAAACGGTCATCAGGTGCTCGCCCATATTTCCGGTAAGCTGCGCAAGCACTTCATCAAGATCACAACGGGTGATACCGTGAAGATGGAGATGAGCCCCTACGATCTGGACAAGGCGCGCATCGTGTATCGCCTGCGCAATGCAGCGGTTCAGCGTAATGCGCCGAAGCGTAGCTACGGCCCGAAGCGCCGGTAAGCATCAAACGCCCCGAATTCTGGAAGCACCGCCCCGCGGTGTTTTTTTGTGCCCGGACTTCGCGCCATAATTACGAGAAGAAGTATAACTGACTTCCGGACTTGCAAGCCAGGGGAAAAGCGCGTTGTGTTCTTATCTTTCTATCTTCACTCAACCAATAAGGATTATGAGCAAAGCATTCGATTCAATCGTTTCCACCGTGGGTAATACCCCGCTTGTTAAGATCAATAAGACCACCGCTGGACTTGAAGCCGACATCTACTTGAAGTGCGAGTTTTTCAACCCGCTGGCGAGTGTGAAGGACCGTATCGGTAAGGCCATGATCGAAGCCGCCGAGCGTGACGGCAAGATCGGTCCGGGCAGCATCATTATCGAGCCGACCTCCGGCAACACCGGAATCGCGCTGGCCTTTGTCTGTGCGGCCAAGGGCTACAAGCTGATCCTGACCATGCCGGAGACGATGTCGCTGGAGCGCCGTGTGTTGCTCCGTATGCTGGGGGCGGACATCGTTCTGACTCCCGGTCCGAAGGGCATGCCGGGTGCGATCGCCCGTGCCACCGAGCTGGTGGAGGAATACGGCGAGAAGGCTTACATGCCGCAACAATTTGAGAATCCGGCGAATCCGGAAGCGCACCGCAAGACCACAGCCGAGGAAATCTGGTCTGCGACCGGCGGAAAGATCGACGCGTTCGTGGCCGGTGTGGGCACCGGCGGCACCATTACCGGTGTTTCTGAAGTGATCAAGTCGCGGAAGGAGCTCTTGTCCGTGGCGGTCGAACCGGAAGCCAGTCCGGTGCTCTCCGGCGGCCAGCCGGGGCCTCACAAGATTCAGGGAATCGGCGCGGGCTTTATCCCGAAGAACTGCAACGTCGATATCATTGACGATGTGATCAAGGTCTCCAACGAGAACGCGTTTGCCACTGCCCAGCGGCTGGCCCAAGAGGACGGTATTCTCGGTGGTATTTCCACCGGTGCCAATGTCTGGGCGGCGATGGAACTGGCCAAGCGTCCGGAAATGGCCGGCAAGACCATCGTCACGGTCGGCTGCAGCTTCGGCGAGCGCTACCTGAGCACCCCGCTGGCGGAAAAGGCCCGCGAAGAAATGATGGCCGCGACTGCCAGCTAAGTCAGGCAACACGATTTGAAACGAAAGCCCCGGTGGAAACGCCGGGGCTTTTTGTGGTTAAAGCCTTTGGACTGTGTGCCTTGAACCCCTCCACCCTTCGGCAGGCTCAGGACAGGCCGCTTCGCGGTCCCCCTCCCCTGCGTGCACCCGTCTTCGTCTAAGACTACGCCGAGCCATGGAGGAGGAGTTTATGAGGTATGTCAGATTCGTTGAGCCAGCGGTTGTGCATGCGGCGCTGCGTGCCTTGAACCCCTCCGTCCCGGGCGAGCCGGGCCACCTCCATGCCTGCTCGCAGGGGAGGAGTTTTGTTGGGGATGGCAGAATTAGCGTGCCTCGCGCCTCTTTCTCGGTTGCGAAAATGGGAGCCTCGCGAGTGATTTCCGGGGGGCAGCACAGCAAAAGCTCCTCCTCTTATCAAGGGGAGGTGTCTGCGCTTGCCGCAGACGGAGGGGTGGGCTTCTGCGGGCTCGCCGGATCGGGCTCTTTTGCGCCGGCGGCTGGGCATTTTTCACGCATCGGGCACTTTGCCGCCGACCCCTTCGGGCATGGACCGGCTCCACACTTTGTGTCTCCGGCAGTTAGTTCCGTGTCGGGCTCCAATGCCTTGGCATGTTTCGCTTGTACGGCCTCCGGTCCTTTAGCTGCGAAATCGCTGACAATCCTAGCATGGTTTTGCGCCACGAGGATGGCTTCCGGGGTTTTGCCGGTGACGATGACCTGGATACCGTCTTCCAGCTCTTCAACATCTACGGAGATATCTCCATGATGTTCGATCATTTCAACGAAAGCGGGGTCCCATCGGCGGACCATGGCGCCCGAGGCGAGGCGCTCGGACATATATTTCACGTGGGCCTTCAATGAGGCCGCGATTTCCGCATCCTGTGATGTGGTGGTGGCTTTGTAACCTGTTTCGGTCATCTCGACCGTACGCTCGATGGCTTCATGCTGTTGCGCCATGTCATGGATCAAGCCGCGTTGTTCGGCCGGAAGGGGGCCGCGCATGGGTTCCGCGAGGACCGGCGTGCTGATCATGACTGTCGCAGCGGCGATGAGAAGACTGAGCTGTCGTGTGTATGGGGGCATGATGGGGTCTGGAATGTTGTGGGGCGATTGAACTGCGGGGGGCGAGGCAAAGCTGACAACAAGGTTCCAGTTTAGGCAAAATCTGAGTTTTTGGAAGCTCGATTTCAGGCCTGTCAGCGCGAGCTCATTGGAGCCACGAGCACACGCGTGAGCAGGCCTTGACTACTCCGTCCACAAACGAGGGGCTTCCGGTGCTAGAGTTGCCGTTTTTTCACGGGCTTTTTCCGATCGCGTGGGCCGCCGTCGGCGGAGTTGATCGCTTTTTGGGCCGCTTCAAGGTTGGCGAGGATCCTGTCGTGGGCTTTGCCGTCATCGCTTTCATCGATATAGACATGGCCGCTCTCCAGAAGGTGAAAAATGCCCCGTAGCCGCTTTGAGTCGACTTTTTCCGCCGCGCCGCGATTGATGTCCGGGGCATCGCCGTATTTCCGCAGGAATGATTCGGCCTCGTCGCTGAGCACCGCCACTACGATGGTGCCGCCAAAGCTGTGGTTGTCCTTGTCTTTCGTCTGCGCGACGAAAAAGGTCACACCTTCGATTTTATTGGCCGCCAGGGGGCGCTTGACGAAGATGCAGTCCACATCGACCTTCTGCCCGTCGAATTTCCCGGGATTGGATTTATAGTATCGAGCGGAATCTTCGTCGGCGGAGTTACCTGCTTGCAGGGGGCTGAGGAGCGCAAGCGTGAATAGGGTGAGGCTGAGTCGGTACAGTCGTTTCATCAGGATTGGGGGTTAAGGTTCAGCCTGGGTATCGTCCAACGGTCCTAAAAGTTTCGTTTGTGTGTCGACTGGTAGACGAGGCACAAAAAAGCCCGTTGATTGTGAAAACCAACGGGCTAAATGGCGGGATAGACGGGACTTGAACCCGCGGCCTCCTGCGTGACAGGCAGGCGCTCTAACCAACTGAGCTACTACCCCAAAAAGTGGGAAAGACGCAGACAGTAGAAATGGCCTTTTTGAAGTCAAGCGGTGTTTTCGACTTTTTTTAGATGTTACTGTGGTCCTGTTTTTGACGCTTTGATTCCCGGATCGTGGTCTTGCCAGGATGTGAATTGACGACCAAAGCAGCCCGAACTATGAGTCGGGCATGAAATACCGCCGTTTTGGACGTACCGGACTGGAGCTTTCCGTTTTTAGCCTGGGGGGCATGCGTTTCCCTCGTGGTTGGGAAAAAGGCCTGACTTACGAGGGCTTGACCGATACCGAGCGGGAGACAATTGCGGCGATCCTCGACCGGAGTTTCGACTGTGGCATCAATCACATTGAGACGGCCCGTGGCTACGGGCATTCGGAGGATTGGTTTCGTCTGGTCCTGGGGGCGCAGGCGCGTCCGCGGGACAGCTACTACCTGCAGACCAAGGTCGCGCCCAAGGCGGACCCGAAGGAATTCGAGAAGACACTGCAGGAATCCTTTGATTCACTGGGTTGTGACTACCTCGACCTTTTCGGCTTTCACGGGATCAACGAGCAACAGGAGCTGGACTGGATCATCCGTCCGGGGGGATGCCTTGAGGTGGTGCGCCGCTGGCAAAAGGACGGCCGGATTCGTCATGTCGGGTTTTCAACCCACGGGGCCTGTGAAGTGATCGTGAAGGCAATCGAGTGCGGGGAATTCGAGTATGTGAACCTGCACTGGTATTATATCAACCAGACCAACTGGGCGGCGATCGAGGCGGCAACCCGTCAGGATATGGGCGTGTTTATCATCAGTCCGACGGACAAGGGCGGCCAACTCTTCGCTCCCCCGCAGAAGCTGAGTGATGCCTGTGCACCCCTGCATCCGATCACCTTCAACGACCTGTTCTGCCTGCGGCGTCCGGAGGTCCATACCCTGAGTGTGGGAGCCGGGCAGGCGAGTGATTTTGACGAGCATCTGGCGGCGTTGGCCTACTACGACCGGATCGATGGGACGATCGCACCGATCGAAGCGCGGTTGGAGGCGGTTCTGCAGGATGCGCTCGGGGCGGACTGGTGGCCCTCCTACAGCGAAGGCTTGCCGTGGTACACGCAGGTTCCCGGCGAAGTGAATCTTCCTTATATCCTGCGCCTCTGGAGTCTGGCCAAGGGGCTGGATATGACCGGTTACGGCAAGTACCGCTACGGGATGATCGAAGGGGGCGACGGAGGCAACTGGATGGGGGGCAAACCTTCGGGCGAGTTTGATGAGCCGGCCCTTCTGGCCCTACTTAAGGATCATCCACATCGGGATCGTATTCCCGGCATCCTGCGTGAAGCGCACGCCATGTTCAAGGGTGAGGCGAAACAACGCCTGAGCTCGGACTGAGCTAGGACTCGTGGGGTTCCAGCAGGGCGTTCATTTTGCTGGTGAGAATGCTGAAGTCGATCGGCTTGCTGACGTAATCGTCGCAACCCGACTGGATGGCTTTTTCCCGGTCGCCGCGCATGGCGTGTGCGGTAATGGCGATCAAGGGAATCGTGCCACAGCGCGGGCAGTCCTTGAGTTCGCCCGCAACGGTCCAGCCGTCCTTTCCCGGGAGGCTCATGTCGAGCAGGATGATGTCCGGTTTCATGTCCTGCAGGAGGGCCAGGCCTTCTTCGCCATCTTCCGCGAGGACGATCTTGTACCCGTGCCGTTCCAGTCGGCGGCGGGTCATTTCGCGAAGTGCGATATTGTCTTCGATGACTAGGACCGTGTGAGCCTTCATGGCGCGTAGCTGAAGGGAGGATTGTGCTGTATGCTCTTGGGCGTCTCCATGGCCTCAAGGCTGCAAGGAATTTGCATGGTGAAGGTGGACCCTTCATCCAGTCGGGACCTGACGCTGATGTCGCCTCCCATCAAACGGCAGAAGCTGCGGGTAATTGCCAGCCCCAAGCCGGTACCTCCATAGCGGCGTGTGGTGGAACTGTCCGCTTGGGTGAACGCTTCGAAGATCGTTTTCATCTGTTCCGGAGTCATTCCGATGCCGGTGTCGGCAACCTCGAACAAGCAAAGCTCGCGCCCATTTGCCCATTTCCTTTTATGAATTGAGAGGGTGATGCGGCCGTTTTGTGTGAACTTGGCCGCGTTGGCGATGAGGTTCAGGAGGCACTGCTCGAGCTTGGTTTCATCCGCGACGAGGAGGTCCAGTCCGTCTTCGATCTGTAACTCAAGCACGTTCTTGTTCTCCTGGATGAGCGGCTGCACGGTTTGTACCAGCTTCGGTACGAGGTGTCGCAGGTCCACTTGTACATAATAGACATCCATCTGGCCGGATTCGATCTTGGAAATATCGAGGACGCCGTTGATCAGATTGAGCAGGTGGTGGCTGGCGTGCGCGATGGTTTCGAGGTCCTCCGCGTAGTCTTCGATGCCGCATTCCTTCATCTCCTCCTGGATCAGTTCCACGTAGCCGGTGATGATGCCGAGCGGGGTGCGCAATTCGTGGCTCATATTGGCCAGGAAGTCCGATTTGACCTGGTTGGCCCGGATTGCTTCGGCTTGGGACTTCCGTGCCTCGGCGGTGGCCATTTCGCGGTTCTTGAATTCGGTTTCGATCCGTTCGAGGACGCGGTTGTATTCCGCCGCGATCTGACCGACTTCGGTATGAGGCTCGACATAGACGCGCTTGTCAAAACTGCCCGCTTGTTCCTGGGCATCCATTTCGGTAATCAGGTCCAGCAGCTCGGTGGAGGCGCCATGCTCGCTGACGTTCAGGCCCTCTCGTTCCTCTTCTTCGGTGACACGTAGGCGGATTACCCGGTTGAGCAGGGTGAAGAAGACGAATGCGATGGTGAACGTCCAGACCGCGCAGACCCCGATACCGGTCAGTTGGACTTGCAGTTGCTCGAGTCGGCTCAGGCCGGTGCCCCATGCTTCCTGGGATCCGAAGAGTGCGACCGAGAGGGTGCCCCAGATCCCGCAAAAGGCGTGCGCCGGGACCGCCCCGACGGCATCGTCGATCTTGAAACGCTCCAGAAGTAGCATGCCCAACATGCAGATGATTCCGGCCATGGCGCCGATACATGCGGCTGCGGGCATGGTGACGACGTGGCAGCAGGCAGTAATGCCAACCAGGCCTCCGATGACGCCGTTCATGATCGTCCAGGTACGTGCCATCTTGTAGTATACGTAGCCGAAGAGCAGGGCAGAGACACCGCCGCAGGCACCGGCGAGGATGGTCTTGGCGATGATGGGGGGCACATGGGCATTGAGGGCGAGCGTGCTGCCTCCGTTAAAGCCCAGCCAGCCGAACCAGAGCATGAGCACGCCTACCGTGGCCAGCAGCAGGTTGTGGCCTTGGATGCGCCGCTCGCTGTCAAACTGGCCCAGTCGCGGGCCGATTACCAGGATGCCGGCAAACGAGACCCAACCGCCGACCGAGTGGACCACGGTGGAGCCGGCAAAATCGATGAAGCCGCGTGCCGCCAGCCAGCCCTGGCTGGTGCCTTCGATCAGGCCGCCCCATGCCCAGTGTCCGAAAAAGGGATAGATGATGCCCGAGGTGAACAGGGCGACGAACAAGTAGGCGCTGAAGCGCATCCGCTCGGCCACCGCGCCCGAGATGATGGTGATGGAGGTGCCGCAGAAGACCAGCTGGAAGGTGAAAAAGGCCATCACCCACGGCGCATTTTCCGCGTCGAACAAGAAATACTCGCTGCCGATCCAGCCGTTCAGGCTGGTGCCGAACATGATTCCGAAACCAAAGAGCCAGAAGACAATGGCGGAAACGCTGAAGTCCGCCAGGTTCTTGATTGCGACATTGATGCCGTTCTTGGCCCGCACGAGGCCCGATTCCAACAGGCAGAAACCTACTTGCATGACCATTACCAGCGCCGCTGTGATCAGAATCCAGGCAATATCCAGGCTCTCGGAGGTAATCATGTCGCTGTCAAAAGGTACAAATGCAAGGGTTCTCAGGCTGTGAGCCGGAGAATTCAGGCTTAGCATTATCGACGAAAAGGTAAGCATGATCTAGGCCAGATACCTCGGGAGAATTGCTTGCTTGCAGGAGAACGAATCCCCGCGGCCATGGAAATCCTATCGTTGGGTAATCAGGGTCAATCTCCATAAGGGACAGAGTTTTCAGGGCGCTGACGAATAACGATTTAACTTATACTTTAGGATAAAGCTTTCATTATACGGCAAAGTAGTATTCCTACTGCTCCTATGTCTACGAATTCCCCCCGCGCGCATCGCCGTGCCTGCTTGCAAGTCACTCTACTGCTACTCGCCGTGTGGTTTCTGATTAGCTTTGGAGCCGCGATTCTTTTCCGGGACTGGGTGGATGCCCATTTTCCGGAAGTCGGGCACGCTCCCTTCGGATTTTGGATGGCGCAGCAAGGATCCATCGTAGGGTTCATCCTCATTCTGATCAGCTATGCGCTGTTGATGAACCGGCTGGACCGCAAACACGGCTATCGCGAAGACAAATAAAGGGGGCGCATGACACAGGATATTTTAAACTTCATCTTTATCGGTCTAACGTTTGCGGTCTACATCGGGATTGCCGTGCGTTCCCGGGCGGCTTCCACGAAGGAATATTATACGGCGGGGGGCGGCGTTTCACCTTTCGCCAACGGAATGGCAACCGCGGCCGACTGGATGTCGGCGGCCACCTTCATCTCCATGGCGGGGACTGTGGCGATCAGCGGCTACGACGCATCCCGTTTCCTTATGGGTTGGACCGGCGGTTTCGTTCTCTTGACCATCCTGATGGTGCCCTATCTTCGGAAATTCGGGAAGGCGACGGTCCCGGATTTCATCGGTGACCGTTACTATTCGAAATGGGCCCGGGGCGTAGCCGTGGTCTGTGCCATCTTTATCTGCATGACTTATATCATGGGGCAGATGCGCGGGGTGGGTGTGGTTTTCTCGCAACTGTTCGGCATCGGTATCCCGTCGGGGGTTATGACCGGTGCCGCCATCGTCTTTGTCTATGCCGGCTTGGGCGGCATGAAAGGAATCACTTACACGCAGGTGGCCCAATATTGTGTGATGGCTTTTGCCTATACCATTCCGGCGATATTCATCGCCTTGGCGCTGACCGGACATGTGCTGCCGCAGCTGGGGCTGATTGGGGATTATACGGCTTCCGAGCCGGTGGTTCCCTTTCTGCAGAAATTGAACAACATCAACACGGAACTGGGTTTTCAGGAATACACCTCGGGCAAGCTCTCCACGGTGAACATGTTCTGCATCACGGCCGCCTTGATGTGCGGGACGGCGGGACTGCCTCATGTGATCGTCCGTTTCTTTACGGTGAAGAACGTGCATTCGGTGCGCAAATCCGCGGCTTGGACGCTGAGCTTTATCGCGGTGATCTACCTGACGGCTCCGGCCATCGGGGCCTTTGCGCGGGTGAACCTGATCGAAAAGCTGCACAACCAGCCCTACACCGAAACGCCGTATTGGTTCAAGGAATTCGAAGCCACCGGCCAGATGGCCTGGGTGGACAAGAACGGCGACGGACGGATCCAGTACTTTGGCCCCGGGAAGTCGGAAGCCGGCACCTTCTCGGTCTTTCAAGGCTCGGCTCCGGTGTATCCGACCTATGACGCTCCGCAGCACCAGCGAATCGGCAAGCACGGCGAGCGGCTCCTGGCCAGCAAGGCGGACGATTCCAACCCGAATGAATTGTGGTTCGGCAACGATATCATGGTCATGGCCAATCCCTATATGGCGGGGCTGCCCAAGTGGGTGATCGCGTTGCTGATGGCGGGCTGTATCGCGGCGGCACTTTCGACGGCGGCCGGACTGCTCTTGGTGCTATCGACTTCGATCTCCCATGACCTCATGAAAAAGATCCTGAAGCCGGACCTAAGTGACCGTGAAGAGGTGAACTATGCGCGAGCGGCTTCCTTCATTGCGCTCGGGGTGGCGGCTTATTTCGGGATCAATCCGCCTTCCGCGTTCATTGCCAAGACTGTGGCCTTCGCCTTTGGCTTGGCGGCTTCCTCCTTCTTCCCGACCTTGCTGATGGGAATTTTTTCCCGTAAGATGAACAAGGAAGGGGCGGTTTGCGGGATGCTGGCCGGGATTTCCTTCACGATCGGTTACATCGTCTATTTTCAGTTTCTCGGGGGACACAAGGACGAGCTGTTGTTCGGGATCACGCCGGAAGGCATCGGCTTTGTCGGCATGTTGCTCAACTTTGGCGTGGCCTTCTTGGTCGGTCGCTTCACCGGTGCGGTGCCGGACTATATCGAGCAGATGGTCGACGAGATCCATATCCCCAGTGGTGTGGGGACGAAGAAGGAGCGGGATTTCGAGATTTAGATTTCAGTCGGATTTTCGCTTCGTGCGGCTTCCAACTCGCGGAGGAAGCCTTCGATGATCTCTTTCCAGCCGAGTTGTTCCGCGGTGGCTCGGGCGGCCCTGCGCAGTTCGGGCCAGTGTGCGCGTGCATCGACGGCCGCGTCGACCTTGGATAGGTAGGCTTCCGATTGGTCGAAGGGCACGAGATAGCCATTCTCCGCATCGCGGATATAGCGGCGGGGTGCGGCGTAGTCGTAGGCCAGGGCGACGAGTCCCGATGCCATGGCCTCGGTGACGACATTCCCGAAGGTTTCGGTTACACTGGGAAAGACGAAGAGGTCGCCGGATGCATAGTGCCGGGCGAGCTCCTCGCCTTTCTGCATGCCGGCGAAGATGAATTCCGGATGAGTTTTTTGCAGGCGCGCACGCTCGGGGCCATCCCCGACAAAAACACAGGCGGCACCGGGATGCTTTTCGCGAATGCGGGCAAAGGCGCTCAGTGTCAGCGGGATGTTCTTTTCCGCGGCGATGCGGCTGACAAAGATGGCGACCAGCCCGTTTTCCGGATCGACGCCCCAGGAACGGCGCAGTTCGGGGTCCCTGCGCCCGGGATTGAAGAGTTCCGTATCCACCCCGCGGCCGAGCAGGCGAGTATTGCGAATGCCCATAGCATCCAGACGTGCAATCACATCCCGGGAGGGGGCGAAGGTGCGAAGGGTCCGGTTATGGGTCTTGCGCAGGTAGGCTTCGGTGAAGCGCTGCAGGCCGGGCAACTTGTAGTGCCGCATGTATTCGTGAAAATTGGTATGAAAGCCCGAAGTGACAGTGATGCCGAGCGCTTCGGAGGCGCGTATGGCCGACTGGCCCAAGGGGCCTTCGGTGGCGACGTAAATCACATCCGGTCGTTGCCTCTGCCAGAGCTCGCGCAGTTTTTTCCAGCAGGGCAGGCCGAAGTGAAGGCCCTTATAGCCGGGAATGGGCAGGCTGTTGACTACGGTTTCCCCGTCTTGAGCGGCTTTCGGGTTCTCGCCCTTTTGGCGGGGGCGGACGATTGTGACCGAATGGCCCAATTGGCGCAGCCCCTGGCTGATCCGGTGCAGCGTCATGGCGACCCCGTTGATCTCGGGCGGATAGGTTTCGGTTACGATGCAAACTTTCATCTCTTGCGCTCCTGTATTGCCAAGATTGCGTAAGCGTTCAGGTTTTTGATTTCAGGATAATAGACAAGCTGAGAAAAGCCCTTTGCATCGATCGTGACAGTCGCGTTACATATCATCACCGGTCCCACCGCCGTGGGCAAAACCGACTATGCGCTCGAATATGCGGAAGCGCGGGGGGCGGAGATCCTTTCCTGTGACGCCTCGCTGGTCTATCGCGGCATGGATATCGGTACGGCCAAGCCCAGTCCGGATGAACTGGCCCGTGTGCCCCATCACCTCATCGATGTCTGCGAGGTGGATGAGCCCTACGACATCGTACGTTTCGATCGTGAGGCGCACGCGGTGGTGGAGGACGTCCTCGGGCGGGGAAAGCCGGTCGTGGTGACCGGGGGCAGTGGGTTTTACCTTAAGAGTTTCCTGGCGCCGGTGATTGACGAGGTCGAGGTGTCCAATGCCGTGCGGGAGGAGGTGGCTGCCCTGTATGAGACCGGTGGCTTGCCTGCCTTGTTGGAAGCGCTGCAGCTTTGCAGTCCGGACGGTCTTGGGCATCTGGATACGCGGAATCCGCGCCGAGTCTTGCGTGCCCTGGAGCGGTGCCGGGCCTCCGGGCGCTCCCTGCCCGAGCTTCAGCGTGCCTTCGCGGCCCGTCCGCTGCCATACGGGGAGCTCTCCAAAAAGCTGATCCTGCTCGACCGCGATCCGGAAGACCTGCGTGAACGGGTGGCACGGCGTGCGGCTTGCATGTTGTCCGATGGGCTGATCGAGGAGGTCCGGCATCTGCGTGAGGCGGGGATCGAGCGCAATCCGAGCGCGGCTTCAGCCATCGGCTACCGTGAAACCCTGGCTTATCTGGACGGCCGATTGTCGCGGGAGGCGCTGTTGCCGGCCATAGTCCAGAATACACAGCATCTGGTGAAAAAGCAGCGCACCTGGTTCCGTAGCCAGATCGGTGAGCCGGACGAGCGGGTCCAGCTGGGCGCCTAGTCTTCGAATCGGGTCGATTTTGCGAAGCTCTTGATGAAGATTGCGACCTGTTTGGACAGCGATTTCAGCATCGATTCGGGAATTTGGCGGTTTTCGATAATCGCGCTAAAGCCCGGGATGTTGTCGACCAGTTCGGATTGGTCGGTGCGACGGAAGCCCATCTTGTAGTCGGGAAAGTCCCGTTTCGGGATCGTTTTGGACCAGAGGACCTGCAGACCGCGGTGGCGGGAATCGCTTTGAATCTTTTCGAACAATTCCTTGATCACGGTTTCCTTGCCTTCGATGATATGAAGAATGCTACCGTCGGCGAAGAGCATCAGTCCGGTGATTCCCTTGCGTGCATTGCGCTCCCGGGAGCCTTCCAGCAATTTCATGAGCGCATCACCATTCAGCTCCGTAGTGGCGGAACTTAAATACATGATTTGATACAGTGATTCGCTCTGATTCATCCCTGACTTTTGGTATTCCTATAAAGAAAAATGGGAGTATGTTATAAATTCAACTTATGCGGCAAGGCTCCATCTACAGATTTTGTGACCATCGTGTAATACTCCGCGCGTCACGCGTGGTGATCCTGTGATGGTTCCAAAAATCCATTGTAAACATTGCGGTCTCCCTTTTCCGGACGGACAGGGGGAAGGTGCATATTGCTGTGCTGGCTGCGCTCAAGTCAACAAATTGATTGAGGCAGATGGCTTAAATGAGTACTATAAGTTGCGCGACCGGGGCGGACGGGCGGTTGGAAGCGAGGTACTGGATGCGGTGGATTGGTCCTGGGCGCAGCGTTTGCAGGTGGAAGCCGAGTCGGGCGGGGGACATTCCCTCGTACTTCGTCTGGAGGGCATGCACTGTCTCGGGTGCATTTGGTTGGTTGAGCGTATCGGCAAAACGACTACAAGGCTACGGGCAATCAAAGCGAGCCTGAGCCTGCATCAAATATCAGTGGATTGGATACCGGGCGAGTTTGACCTTGCGGGCTTTCTTCAGCAGCTCCGTCTTTTCGGGTACGAGGCTTCGGCGCCCGGGCGCCGTGGATTCTGGCAGTGGTCCCCGCTGGCTTGGCGTGCCTTGCTCTGCGGGATCTTTGCGTTCAACGCCACTCTGCTCGAACTCCTGGCGCATTATGAGCCGGGCGACTTTACGCAGTCCGGCTTGTTCGTCCTCTTGCGGCTGCTCTTTCACCTGCTCTGTCTTTTGATCGGGGCGAGCTATTTTGCGGAGCCGGTGCTTCGATCGCTGAGGCAGGGGTTCTGGCATCCGGATACCTGGCAGTTTTTGGGCCTCATGATGCTGGCCCTGGGCAGCATTCCCGGCCTGGCCTTGTTGCCACTCGGGCTTGCCGGCACGGTGGTCCTGCCCCTGGTGCTGACGCTTTTGCTGTCGGGGCGCCTCTTCCAGTTCCGTATTTGGCAGCGCTGGGGCTCGGTGTTCGGGGCCCGTTCGCCGGAAGGCGGGCCTGTCCTGCTGCGGCAAAAGCGGGCGCTGGCAATCGCTCATCTGGCTTTCGGGCTGCTGCTGGCGCTGGGTACCGGCACCGTCTTGTTTGCTTCCGGTCCGGTTGAAGCAGCATCGGTCCTGGTTGCCGGTCTTCTTTCGCTGCTGCTGTACCCGGCCGAATTGTTCATCGAGGAAGAGCGCGGATGGGGGCCGTTCGGTCTGGCGCTCTGGGTTAACCTCTGCGGCCTGGGGCTTGTTTTAACGGGCTGGTTCGGTGTCTTGGCGGCCGGAGTCTGGGCGGCTGTTTCCGGGACATCTGTGGTCTGGTTGGTTGCCCGCTTGCAAGCCGGACCGGAATCCGTCAGTCACTGAGTTTATGTTGGAAGGCATTACCACCGGCTTTATTCTGTCGCTCTCGCTTTATCCGGGAACGGTCTGGCTGGTCAAGGTCGGCATGGCGGGGCGGGCGGGGCAGGTGCTGGCGGTGGCCTTGGCGTTTGCGCTCTCGCAGCTGATCTGGCTGGCTGTGGCGATTCCCGGATTGATGATGATGGTCCGGCATTTGTACTTCCTGAAGGCCGGCATGCATGTGTTCGGTGCCTTTGTCCTCTTCTATATGAGCTATAAGTTCATGCGCTCGCGTCCGGCCCTGGCCCTGGATGATGT
The DNA here is from genome assembly GCF_027257905.1 of Coraliomargarita parva. Lineage (NCBI taxonomy): Bacteria > Pseudomonadati > Verrucomicrobiota > Opitutia > Puniceicoccales > Coraliomargaritaceae > Coraliomargarita > Coraliomargarita parva. The sequence goes on along the minus strand of NZ_JAPZEI010000014.1, from coordinate 33,842 downwards.
GCGGGAGCTGGCGCCGGCAGGCGAACTTTTTACCGGGGCTTTGAAGCGCTCCTTCGCCATGCCCATGCGTTTGCCTGCGGCGATGGCGATTCTTATGTCCACCGGGGTCTTTGTCACGCATCCGGCGGTGCCGGCTTCGATCCCTCCGGTGGCGGTCGGCAGCTTTCTCGGCGTGGTATGGTGGTGGGGGCAGTTCGGCCTTCTCGCCCTTCTTTTCGCACGTTCCGTGCCGCAGGCGATCACGCTCAAGTCTTTGAACAAGATTCGCCCCTTCTGCGTTCTGATCTTCCTCGTGCTTGGCGGGATTACGCTTTACTTCGGCCTGATGGCCTAGGCTCTAGCATGAGGGGCTTGTTCGCGATCATCCGGCTTACGCCGAATGCTACATTGAAGGTCTCTTGTGCCGCGTCGGCGGTAGGGTCGATGGCCGGTTTCAAGGATTCCATCGATTATTCGAAGCGGTTGCACGCCCGTAGTGCGAACATCAACATGTGTGAAAGTCACATCCATAAAGTTATGCCATTCATTATGGAAGGCAGGGACAACTGCGCAGCCGCGAGGCTGGGTGGGGAGCAGTTCTGTGCCGAATCGGCAGGCCGCAACGAAGGTAAACTGCATCGAATGAGCCCCGAAATGAATGAGAACCGACGAGCCGAGCCTCTTACCGTTGGGCGAAGGCCGCAGGGGAATCCGCCGTGGGAAACCCGCTTCTGAGCGGAAAGGCCTCAATGGCAATCGCGGTTCCAACGCGTCGGCGGGGTCAGCGCAGGTAGCATGTCGAGAAGTGATGTTCGAGGAAGCGGGGAGATCTCCAAGCTCAGGCACAAAGCCAAGTGACTGTCTCAAGCGGCCAAGTCGCAAGGGCAGTGGCGGGCTTGGAGAAGTCGGAGTCGTTCATAGTAGGGTTGAAGTGTCTGTAATGGACATGGACCGAAGGGGCGACACTTGGTTGGCAGCACATGAACGAGGGCAGCAGAGGTGATGGTTCCATTATGGAAATAGAAACGCCGGACAAACTGCGGAAACTCCAACAGGTGCTACACCGCAAAGCGAAGGCGAACGCAAAGTGGCGCGCATGGAGTCTGTATGCGGACTTGCTTCGCGAGGACGTGTTAGCTCATGCCTCCGCAAAGGTCATCGCCAACAACGGGGCGGCGGGAATCGACGGTGTTACTGTCGAGGACATCCGCCGCACTGAATCCCGCGCTCGCTTCCTGAGCGAGTTGCGGGAGGAGCTTAGCTCGAAAGGATACAAACCCTCGCCAGTGCTCTGTGTGCGCATCCCGAAAAAGGACGGCAAGACGCGGGCACTGGGAATCCCGACAGTGAAAGACCGCGTGGTGCAAACAGCACTGGTTCTTTTGCTGGAGCCGATCTTCGAGGCGGATATGCATCCTCAGAGCTACGGATACCGCAAAGGAAAGGACGCGCATCAGGCGATGGATAGTATCTGCCGCGCGCTGTATAGCGGACGACACGAAGTCATTGACGCGGACATCACCGGCTACTTTGACAACATTGACCACTCGATGCTGATGAAGTTAGTCAAGAAACGTGTCAGTGACGGGAGCATCCTGAAACTGGTCAAAGCGTTCCTGACAGCTCCGATCGTGGAAGAGGGCACAGGCCGAAAGAATGATAAAGGCACGCCACAGGGCGGGGTTCTCTCGCCCCTGCTGGCAAACCTGTATCTGAATGGTCTGGATCATCAGGTCAACGGAAGTGCCGGAAGTGGCGCACAGATGGTCCGCTATGCAGACGATCTGGTTATCCTCTGCCAGCGTGGTAAAGGAACCGAACTACTGGAACGGCTCGACCGCTATCTGTCGGCCAAAGGCTTGAGTCTGAACCGCAAAAAGACCCGCAAGGTCGATTTTGCGAGAGAAGGCTTCAGCTTCCTTGGCTTCCAGCTCTACTGGCGCACGAGCCTTCGCAGTCGCAAGCGCTATGTGCACGTCGAACCCTCAAGAGACTCACAGAAGGCTCTGAGGGATAAAGTGCGCGAAGAACTCAACCACTGGACGACATGGAAGAGCAGCACCGCCGCGGTCGCACGGGTGAACCGTATCGCCCGCGGATGGGGCAACTACTTCCACTATCGTAGCAGTAGCCGTGTGTTTGCCCAAAGCAACAACTGGCTGCGTGCCCGCTACCGCCACTGGTTATGGAAGAAGCATAAGCGCAAACACAGCTACTACGGCTTCTTCACCAATGCCAAACTCCACGGCACCTACAAGCTCCACCAACTACCGCTGACCGCGAACCACCCTTCGCTGTGGTGACAACCTCGGAAAGCCGGATGCGATAAATCCGCACGTCCGGTTTGATGAGCGGGGAGCAGGAGCCGTATGGATCTCGTATCACGGTTCCCGCTCCTCGACTCTACTTAATCCTTATCGGCCGGAATCAGGTGCACATCGCGTTGAGGGAAGGGGATCGTGATCTCCGCCTTCTTCAAGGCATGGTAGACGGCCATGTTCAACTCATAGCGTTTGCTGTGGTAGCTGTTGGTCGGAACCCAGATGCGGTAGCCGATGTTGATGGAAGAATCGCCGAATGCATCGATCCCGACGTCGGGTTCCCTTCCTTCGGCAATGCCTACGACTTCGGTAATGGAGTTTCGGATACAGGTGATGGCCTGTTCCGGGTCGGCCGCGTAGTCGATGCCGACGATGCCCTCGACGATCTTGTATTCCTGCGAGTTGACGAAGATTTCCCCGAGGACCTTCCGGTTCGGGATGGTGATGCGTTCGTCATCCTCGTTGAGCAGCTGGGTGTTGCCGAGGTTGACGCAGTCCACGATTCCGGTTTGGCCGCTTACGCTGAGGGTGTCGCCGACTTTGAAGGGGCGGGTGATGATCAGGACAATACCGGCACCGTAATTCGAGATCGGGCCCTGGACGGCCAAGCTCAAGCCGAAGGCGCTGGCCCCCAAGAGGGCGATGAAGGGGGTGATCTCGATGCCGGCCTTGCTCAGCGCCATGATGACGGCAAAGGCGAGAATGAGCAATTTGGAAAAGCCGGCGAAGAAGCGAGCCAGGGTGGGGTCGACCTGCTTTCGGTCCGAGACTCGCAGGATCAGTCCGGCGACACTTTTGCCGAGCCAGAAGCCGATGGCGAGAATGATAGCGGCGATCATAAGCTGCACCCCGTTGGTGACGAGATAGACGATCAGCTTGTCCTTAACAGCCAGTATTTGTTCGTATTCTTCTTCCATGATTTTAAATCCTAGTCCTCGAGGCCCGACCACCAGTCATCCGAATGGCGCAGGGCTTCCGGGCTGTGCCCGGCCTCACGCAGTTCCCGCAGGCTCAGGGAGCGGTGACGTTTGGCCAGCCGAAGGCCGGAGCTGTCGCACATCAGCGGGGTGTGGTAGAATTGCGGCGGCGTCAGGCCCAGTGCCTCGTAGATGAGCAGCTGGCGTGCGGTCGAGATCAGCAGGTCCTCGCCGCGGACGACTTCCGTGATGCCCATCGCATTGTCGTCCACCACGACGGCCAGTTCGTAGGCGGGGACCCCGTCCTTCCGCCAGACGAGGAAGTCGCCGAAGTCGCGGAGGCATTCAAATTCGCAGGGGCCGAGACGGACATCGTCAAAAATGATTTCCCGGTCGTTCGGCACGCGGAAGCGCCAGTTGGTGGCTCCCGGTTCCTTGGCCGTGCGTCCGGCTCCGAGGGCGGGCCGCCAGCTTTCGGGATAGATCGGTTCCGCATCATCGTCGGCATGCGGCGCCTGAGCGGCCCGGCTCACGTCCTTGCGGGACTTGTCGCAGGGGTAGATGTAGCCGCCCTTCTTGAGGTGTTCCCAGGCCTGGAGAAAGCGGTCCATGCGCTGGCTTTGCCGGTAAGGCGCATGCGGCCCGTTGACGTCCGGTCCCTCGTCCCAGTCGCAGCCGAACCAGCGCAGGTCGTCGATGGCGCTTTGGGCGTATTCGGGCAGGCAGCGTTGCGGGTCGATGTCCTCGTCGCGGTAAATCAGGGTGCCTCCGGCCTCCCGTGCGCGCTCCATGGCGATCCAGAACGTCCGTGCATGCCCGAGGTGCAGATAGCCGGTCGGGGTCGGTGCAATGCGACCACAATAGGAGGGACTCATGGTCCAAATAAACCCTCATTTCGTGACTTCGGCAAGCTAGTCTTAGGAATCCGGTCAATTTTCCTTCACTTGGATGGTTGTCAAAAGAACTTAACGGGTTGTCGGTTGGGTTTTGACCGCTTAGGATGTCTGTTTTGTGAAACAACGACGGTACCGAACTATCCTTTACGGGGGCTTGCTGATCTTGGCTGCCTCCCTGGTGCTGTTTTTCTCCAGTGCAGTCTGGCTTCCATGGGTCTTGCCCGGGGTCTTGTCCCATTACGGTGTTCATGTGGGGAAGGTGGAGCGTGCCGGCATGGATTGGATCCGTGCTGAGTCGGTGGGGTACGAGGAGGGGTCCTTGGTCCTGCACTTGGATGAAATCCGTGTCCCCGCACTGCACCGCTACTTCTGGGCATACATACGTGGACGCCTCGATGGGGATACCGGGGTGGAGGCCGGCCACATGCGTGTGGAGCTGGCTCCAGTACTGGTAGGTGGCGAATCACAGGTCGACTTGGTCCGCGAATATCGTCAATACGCCGCAAAATGGAAGCGTATCAAGAACTGGATACCGGAGCTTCGTCTGGAGTCCTTTCGATTGGTGCAAGCCGGGCAGGATCGTTTGCACTTGCACTCTCTCGTCCGTGAAGGCGACCGGTTGCGGGGGCGGCTTCGCGTGGTGGATGACGACAGCTGGCTTGTCGAGATGGATCTCCGGATGCAGGAATCCGGCGGTATGGAGCTGGACTTGAAGCTTCCGGGTCAGGCACTGTCCGGGCGGTTCGAGTTGACGGTGACTCAGGATGCCCTGGTTTTGGAAGGCCGGGTGGATCAAGGCAATGATCGTATCCAAGTCTCCGGATCCATTCCGGCGGGTGCGCTTTTGCCGGATCATTTGGAGGTTCGTTCCGATTCCTGGGCGCTCAAGCCTGAGTGGTGGCGTTCCCCGGAGCTTGCCCGGTTGGAATCTGTACACTTGGATTACTTGAACCTTCATTGGGAAAAAGACCGTTACCGGGGGCGCTTGGTGGTGACTGCATTTATTCCCGGGAAGGAGAGGGCGAGTTTGGAGCCGGTGCTGGAACTGGAACTGAGTGGCGATCTGACACAAATTCGTTTCCAGCGTGTGGAGGTCCGGAGTGCTTGGGCGCAGGCGTCTTTAACGAAGCCGGTGGTCCTGCAATTGCCGGGCTTCAGCTTTGAGCAGGCGGCATCGTTGAGCCTGCGCACCGACTTGTCGCAACAGCCTTTTTTTCCGGTCGAGGGACAGCTTGAATTAGGACTCGATTTCCTGCCGAAAAAAAACGGGCCCGGTCAGATACGCTTTCATCTAAGCGGGTCCGCCTTGCGATATGCCGGCTATGAAGCGGATCTCTTGGCGCTCCGGGGGCAGTTCGAGGACGGCTTGATTCGGATGGATGAGGGGGAGCTCCGCTTGGATGGCGCGGATGGAGGAGAGCTTCATTTCAACGGCCTCTTGGATTGGAAAGGGACGGCGACTCAAGTTGAATACAATGCGGACCTTTCCGCGGGTCTGGTAAACCGCTGCTTGGGCGGAGCGCTGGTACGTCGCCCGGTGCAGGTGAGTGGTTCGCTTCGAGGAGGGCTGGATAAACCGAGACTGAGCCTGCATCTCACGCCCACACCTGTCCAGCTTGAGGGGTTCCGGCTTCTCCAGCTTGCTTTGGATGCGACGTCGGAAGGACTCAAACAATGGAAATTCGAAGCTTCCGCCGCAACGCCTGATGAAGAGGCCAATCTAGAACTGTCCGGCTCTTTGGAGCAGTTTGCGGGCGCGTTTCGTGTGCAGTTGGAGCAACTGGACTGGCTTGATCGGAACTATCCGGATTGGCAGCTTGAGTCTCCGGGCCGCATTGAATGGTTGTCGCCGGGGCAGAATCGCTCGGACTGGCTCAAGCGGCTTCTTGTCACGCCTCTGCGGTTTTCCGGTACAGGCAGTGAGCTGCAGCTCACGTCGTCCGAAGACGGCGGACTTTCGCTTACGATGCAAGGTGTGCAGGCGGGCCGTCTGAATGCTTGGTTGAAAGCGCCACAGCCGGACTACACCTTGACCCGTGTTGACTTTCGACTGGGCCGCTTGAGACCCTGGATTGAAGCTGAGTTGGGCTTTTCTGTAGCGCAAGCAACGGCGGAGGATGCCCAATTGCAGTTGGACGGACGTCTACAGTTGGATGCGGAGGGCACTGCGGTTCCCGCGATCAATCTAGTGTTCAACGGGGAGTCGCAATTGAGCGGGGCCTTACGCCTGCCGCTCCGTTTTGCGCCACCGGCAACCGGTCGGGACACATCCTGGGAGCTGTCAGAAGCGGGGTCCTTGGAAGGGCGTTTTCGCGGGCAGCCGTCGGATGCCTTGGTGAGCTGGCTGGAGTCCACATACGGTGTTATCCTGCAAGGCGCTGCGTTGGACGGAGCGCTTTCCGGGTCGCTCTTGAAACCGGAGGGGACGATTCGCGCAGTGGTAAAGGGACTGCGTTTTAAGGGGGGCGGAGACGTACAGATGCCAGGGCTGAATGGCCTTGAACTGGACATGAAGCTGGACAGCGATGTCATTCGTGTGGAGCGCTTGGATTGTCGCTTGAGGGGCGGACGCCTGGAGGCGAATGGGGAATGGACGACGGAGGCATTCCGACGCTTTATTCAAAGTGGTGGTCGTGAGGGGGTGGCTTTTCTGGAGTCCGGATCGGGGCATGTGGCATGGGCGGATTGGAGTCTGCAAAACTGGACGCCATACCTGCCTGCGATTGTCCGGCAAAGCGGGACTTTGGAAGGATGGGTGGATTTCAATCGGGGCGCCCAGTTGCAGGGTGAAGCGGCCTTTCAGGATTTCGCGCTTCGTCCCACCATGCCGTTTCCTTCGGTCGATGCGATTCAGGGACGCGTGCGGCTTGAGGGGCGCCGCTTCGAGCTTGAGGATGTGTCCGCGCGTGTCAGCGGGAGTCCGATTCACCTGAAGGGGCAGTTGGATTTCAGCGATTTAAAGGTGCCGGCTTGGCAGTTGTCACTCCAAGGGGAGCGGGTGCCTCTCGTCCGCACCGCGGATTTGATCCTGCGCAGCGACCTTGACCTGACGGCCGAAAAGACTTCGACCATGCCGGTTCCCAAGATTCAGGGCAGCCTCAATCTGCGTTCCAGTATACTCTTGGTCGAGTTCGATCTCTTTTCGCGCGATGTGGATACCGGTTCCACGCGCAGGCCTCCGTTCTTTTCCGTCAGGTCGCCCACTTATCGGGACTGGGATCTGGATGTGGCGATTCAGGGTGATTCCTTTATGCGTGTGAGAAGTCCGTATTTCAAATCCAGCTTGTCCGCTAATTTCAAACTGGACGGGACGCTTGGGGAGCCTCGCTTGATTGGTTCGGCTTACGTGGTGGACGGGGAGGTCCGCTTTCCCGGGGGCAAGATGCGCTTGGATGAAGCGGAGGCCTACATTGATCCGGCGCGGGCCGATGTGGTGCAACTCCGGGCGACGGGCATCGCACAGGTGGCATCCTATGTGATCACAATGGAGGTTTCCGAAACGATGCAGGATCCGCAGGTGGTTTTTCAGGCGTCGCCGGCCCTGTCCAACGCCGCGATCGCCCGCTTGCTGGCCACTGGCAGTACCAGCGGAGGCGGGGCCGGGACAGTCGGACTTTATCTTGGACGTGGCTTGCTCGGGTCGAGCAGTATGAAAGAGTCGATTGCAGACCGCTTTACCATCGACTTGGGGGAAGAGACGACACGAAGTGGCAATAGTACCTACGGGGTACGCTATGACTTGAATGAAGACCTGTATTTGAAAGGCGAATATGATATCTATGACGCCTATAACGTGGATTTGATCTGGAGCATCTTCAATCAATGAGAGGGCGTAGTCTCATCGTCTTGTGCTCCGGGCTCGCCGGATGTCTCGTCGGGACATCCGGGCAAAGTAATATCACGGTGGACGGCTTGGGCTGGTGGGAGAACCGCCAGATGGAGTCGCGGGTCGCATTCTTGCATGGCTTTGCGCCGAACGAGCCGGCCGAACTCGATACGGCCGTACTGGAGGATACCGCTTTTCTACTTTACCAACAGGTCCGGAGGCAGGGCTATTTACAGCCGCGTCTCTCGGTGGATTTGATCCGCGGCGACGGCTCGGTTGAAAGGGTCGAGTGGGAGGCGCAGGATTTTTGGTTGCCATCGGGGACCACGGCCGAGGCGGCGAGCTATCAGGTTGAGCCTGGATGCCTGTATTATTTTGAATCGGTTCAGGTTGATGGCTTGGCCGAGGTCTCGCTTGAGCATCCGGAGCGTTATTTCGTGCCTGGAGGCGCCTTGTTCAATACCCGGCGGGCAAGGGCCTACACGCCGGCCAATCTAGAGCGGCGCACGCAGCGTCTGATTGATTCGCTCCGGCAGTTGGGGTATCGATCAGCCCGGAGCGCGCCACCGGAGCTTGAGATGGATGATACCAGCGGGGCGGTGCAGGTGTACCTGAAGTGTAGTCCCGGACCGGTCTTCCGGGTTGGGATGGTCGAGCTCATCGACAACGGCGAGTCCAGGCGCTTGCCTGAGCTTGCAGGAGCGATCCTGACGCCTCAATGGGAGTTGGATCTCAAAAGCAAATGGCGCCGTATTGCCAATGAGGAAGGCTATCCGGATGCCCGGGTTTGGCTGGAATCTGCCGGGGAGCGCGCCGGCGAAGCTGGCTTGGTGCAAGACTTGAAAGTACAGCTCAAGCGGGGGCCCGCGGTGAGCTTGCGTTCAGTGCGTTTTGACGGGGATGAGGCGACGAAGCGATCGATCTTGAAGCGCCAGGTGGATTTGACTGCCGGGGCGCCATTGGATGTGCAGGAGGTCAGCGAGGGGCGGCGCCGGGCGATGGCTTTGGGTATTTTCCGGGAAGTGGACTATAGCATCGAACCGGAATCCGCATCGGAGCGGGATGTGACCTATCATCTAGTGCCGGGGCGGCGAAAGGAGTTACAGTTGCAGGCAGGTTGGGGGAGCTATGAGCAATTGCGGGCGGGCTTTCGCGGGGTCGGCAGGAACCCCTTTGGTCGGGCGAACGTCTATGAATTCGGGATGAAGCAAAGCTTCAAGTCGCAGTCGGCCGATGCGATTTTTTCGGTGCCGCAATTGTATGGTTCGGCTGCGACTGCTTATGTGCAGGGAGAGTATGAGGAGCGGGAGGAAATTTCCTACACGACTTCCCACTATGGGGGTTCGGTGGGGGCGCTGACCACCCTGGGCGAGCGCGGATTGCGGTTGTCGGCGGAATACAGCTTGTTCAAGGAGGATGTGGACCGGGAGGAACAATCTGATTTTCGTTCGGAGGAGAATGCCACGGTGGCGAGTCTGACCTTCAAGGCCACACTCGACCGGCGTAATGATTTTCTTGCGCCCACGGCCGGCTACAACCTCTACCTCTCCTATGAGCTCGCCAACAGTTTACTGGGTGGGAGCGTTGATTTTCATAAGTTCGAGGTGGGAGGCGGCATTCACCAAGCACTGACCGATAGTACGATTCTGCATTTCGGCTTGAGTGGCGGCTATCTCTACGCCCCGGGGGCGGCAGATGAGAATATCCCCTTCGGGCGGCGCTTCTTTACGGGGGGTGAAAATTCGGTTCGTGGCTACCGCGAGGGCGAAGCCTCGCCTCTGGATACTGACGGAAACCTGATCGGGGCCGAGGCTTATGCGCTGTCCAATTTGGAGCTGGAGCAACGCCTGTTCGAGGCTGTCTCCGTCGTATTCTTCTGGGATTCGGTGGTAAATGCGCGGGAGCGTGATTTTGGGGAGGGGGCCTGGCTGAACTCGGTGGGGCTGGGGATTCGCTACCAGACTTTAGTGGGCCCTTTGCGTGTGGAGTATGGGCACAACCTGAATCCGCGGAGCAAGGATACGGATGGGACATTGCACTTTTCGATCGGCTTTCCGTTTTAGCCGCACTGCGGCCTCCCTGCTTTCATCCTTGATTTAAAGCGGAATGCGGGCACTGTGCACCATTTACGCCGGAGCCTGCTGCTTGCCGGCGGCATCTCACAACATGGACCCGGGTACGTTTGGCCGGGCATTTTAAAACCAACGATACCACATGACATTTAACGAACTCGGACTCCACGAAACCATCCTCAAATCCATCGACGAATTCGGCTTTAAAGAGCCGACTCCGATCCAGGCGAATGCGATCCCCCCGATCCTGGAAGGCCGGGATGTCATCGGTTCGGCCCAGACGGGTACGGGAAAGACCGCGGCCTATGCCTTGCCGATCCTGCATCGTCTTGGCGGGCACAGGGAAGGGGCGCCGCCGCGCTGCCTGATCCTGGGGCCGACGCGTGAACTGGCTGCCCAAGTCGAAGACCAGTTCAAGTCCTACGGCAAGTACTGCGAGCCGAAGTGCTGTCTGGTGCATGGCGGGGTGGGCTACGGCAAGCAGATTCAAGAGCTTAAGGCCGGGGCGGACGTGGTGATTGCGACGCCGGGGCGCTTGCTGGATCACTTGCAGCAGAAAAATTTCGACCTGCGTTCGATCGAGGTGCTCGTTCTGGACGAAGTCGACCGCATGGTGGACATGGGGTTCATCGACGATGTCACACGTATCATAAAGCTGTGCAACCGCAACCGGCAGACCCTGCTCTTTTCCGCCACGGTGTCGGATGAGATCAAGCGACTGGTGGGCCGCTTCCTGAAGGATCCGGTCGAGGTGGCCATCGGGGTAAAATTGTCCCCGGCGGAGACCGTGAAGCACGAGATCTATCCGGTGGGTGCGATGCAGAAGTTCGATTTGCTGATGGCGCTGATCGAGAAGATGGAGATCGATAGCCTGATTATTTTTTGCCGAATGAAGATGGGTGCCGACCGTATTACCCGTTGGCTGAAAGAGCACCAGTACAATTGTGCGGCGATGCATTCCGACCTCCCGCAACGGGTGCGGACCAAGTCCCTGGAGGAATTCAAAACCGGCAAGATCCAGATTCTGGTGGCGACGGATATCGCTTCCCGCGGTCTGGATATTGCGAACGTGACCCACGTCATCAATTACGATGTGCCGGAGCATCCGGAGGATTACGTGCACCGGATCGGGCGAACCGGACGGGCCCAGCGCGAAGGCGATGCGGCTACCATTCTGGCGCCGGACGAGGAGAGTAAGCTTCATGCGATCGAGAAGTTCATCGACCAGCAGATCCCGCAGCGCAAGCTGGAGGACTTCAATTATTTCCATGAACCGATCATTCGCAGCGGGGAGGGTGGACCGCCCCGCCGTCGCCGGCGCAACTCGGCCTCGAGCCGTTTCGGTCGCCGCCGCTAGGACGCAGGCTTCGCCATGAACCTGATTCTTTTCGAACAGGCTTTCGATCGTATTCAACTGTCGAAGGACGATCCGCGGGCGGCGCATTTGCGCAAAGTGCTGCGAGTGGAATTGGGGACTCTGGTCTTTGTCGGTTTTGTGAACGGCCTACGGGCCCGGGCGAAAGTCGTGGCGCTGGAGGCGGATGGCAGTGTGGCACTCGAGGTGGTGGGTACGGAACCGGCGCCGGCAGCCTTGCCCCTGACCCTGCTGGTTGGCTTGCCGCGGCCGCATACGGCCAAGCGTATTCTTTTCGAGGCCGCCAGCCTGGGGGTGCAGACGCTGGCCTTTTTCGAGGCCGAGCGGGGCGAACCCTCCTACGCACGCAGCAGTCTCTGGCAGACCGACGAATGGCGTGAGCGGCTCCGGCTGGGTACGGAGCAAAGTTTCGGCACCCATGTGCCCGAGGTGGTCATGTATCCGGATCTTCAGACCGCACTCTCCCAGCTCTATGATCGTCCGGTCCGCGTGGCTCTCGATAATTATGAAGCGGCGGGGGCGCTCGCCGCGATGCTTCCTCAATCGGCCGGATCCGGTGTGCTGGCCTTCGGGCCCGAGCGGGGCTGGTCGCCGAACGAGCGCGATACGCTCCGCCGCAACGGCTGGGCGCTGGCCCATCTCGGACCTCAGGTCTTGCGTGCGGAAACCGCTGTGGTCGCTACTGTCGCGGCAGTGGCTTCGCAGCTCGGCTACTGGAAAGACCAGACCGCTACCTCGCTCTGAGTAAGATTTTGCGTTGACGGAGCGTAGTGTGGATTGAAGCTCCCACCCTGATGCGTCCGATAGTTCGTCCACTCGCTTTACTGCTTCTTCTGCTACCTACATTCTTCACTGCGTGCACGCCCGGTGATGTCGAAATCGTCAGCGAGACCAATGAGAAACAGTACCAGCTGGCCAAGAGCTACGAGAGCCAGGGACGCATGGAGGAGGCGCTGAGTGCCTATTTGCGGGTGATCGACTCCCGCCGGGATGCGCCGGAGTCGCACCTCGATGCCGGCAATATCTACCTCAAGCAGCTCAAGGATCCGATCCGTGCCATCTACCACTTCGACCGTTATCTCCAATTAAAGCCGGGGTCTCAGCAAGCCACCCAGGTACGACAATTGATTGAAACCGCCCAGAAGGAGTTTGCGCGTCAACTACCGGCCCAGCCTTACCAGGGGGATTTGGAGCGTATCGACCTAATGGAGCTGGTGAAGAATTTGAAGCAGGAGAACGATTCGCTGAAGCGTGATCTGGTTGCGGCCCAGGCCCGGGTGAAGCAGCTCGAAACCATGGTGGGCGAGGCACGGCGGGTCACGCCTGCGCAAACGCAAAGCACGACGACCTACCGTGCGCCGCTTGCCACGACGGCCACGCGGAGCGCCACCAGTACGGGAAATACGCAGCGTACAGCTCCGGACCCGGCCAGCGTGCCGCGCACATACCAAGTCCAATCCGGGGATTCCCTCAGCAGTATCAGTCGGAAATTTTATGGGACGCCCTCGCGCTGGATCGACATCTATCAGGCGAACCGGGATCGTTTGGCGAGTGAGAATGCCTTGAAGGTGGGGCAGGAGCTCCGCATCCCCTGATTGACCGCCGGGGCGTCCCGGATAGACTCAGCCGTCATGGATCCTGGCTACTTTGATTGCAATGCGACCACGGCCCTGTGGCCTGAAGCCCGGGCTGCCTGGGTGGAGGCGGTCGAGCAGTACTGGATGAATCCGTCCAGTCCCTATCGTGCGGCGGCCCGGGCGCAGGTGCGCATGGAGGCAGCGCGGGCAGCTCTGGCGGCGCGTTTCGGACTGGTGCCGGAGCGTGTCGTTTTCAATTCGGGCGCAAGCGAAGGGAACAATGCGGTTTTTGCCCACTGGGCCCGGTGCCTGCCTGCGGAGGCCCGTGTCGGGGTGAGTCCGACCGAGCACCCGAGTGTGACCGAGGCGGCCCGGCATTATTTCGGTGACCGCGTGCGGTGGCTGGAACTCGGTGCGGAGGGCGCGGTCTCGGTCGAGGCGCTGGGGGAGCTGTTGCGGGAGGGCCGGCTGGCCGCGGTTTCCGCCATGGCGGCCAATAACGAAACCGGGATCCTGAATGACTGGCAGACGATTGCCGGGCTCTGTCGGGAAGCGGGGGTGCCCTATCATTGTGATGCCTCGCAGTGGATTGGAAAGATGCCGCTGGCGGGGCTGGGGGACTGTGGAATTGTGACCGCCTGCGGGCACAAGTTCGGCGGCCCCCGTGGCGTGGGCTTCTGGTTGCTTGCGCCGCAAATGCAAGGCTTTGAGGCCCAGCGGGGCGGGGCGCAGGAAGCCGGAGTGCGTGCGGGTACTCCGGACCTTGCGGGCATACTCGCGCTGGAGGCGGCCCTTCGGGTGGCGGAGTCGGTTCGTACCCGATGCGATGCCGCCGAGCGGGACCGTTTTGTCCGTGGGCTTTGTCAGGCGATTCCGGGAACGGAATGCGTGGGTGAAGGCATGGAACGTCTGTGGAATACGACTTGTCTGATTCTGCCGGAATTTGCCAGTGTACGCTGGATCCGGGCTTTGGAGAAACGGGGCTTCTATGTCTCTTCCGGTTCCGCATGTTCAACCGGCAAAGAAGGCCCCTCGCCGGTACTGGCCGCGATGGGCCTGTCCGCGGGGCAGATGCGCCGGGCGATCCGGGTGAGTTCGACCTGGAGTACCCGGCCCGAAGACTGGGATGCCTTGGCGGCGGCTTTCCTGGCAGCCTACCACGCGATGAAGGAGGAGGCCGGCCGTTCGGGGAACGAGGTGATCTCGATTTAACAGCATGCGTTTCCTGCAACTCAGACTCCAGCAATTCCGGAACATCGACTTTGCCGAATTGGACCTGTCTTCGTCCCGCAGTTTTCTTCTCGGAGCCAATGGGCAGGGGAAGTCCAATCTGCTGGAGGCGTTGGGGCTGATTACGGCACTCCGTTCGTTCCGCACCCAAAGCCTGACAGCACTGCCGCAGCAAGGGGGGCCGGGCTATGCGGTGGTTTACTCGGTGGAACATGAGCAGCAGGGGCGCACCGAAGTCGAACTGCAGTCCGCCCGGGCCGGACGTACGGTTTCGGTGGATGGTGAAAAGATCAGCCGGTTGGGTGATTTTATCGGGCGTTTCCCGGTCGTGCCGCTCAGCTCGGGAGACTTGATGCTCCTGCGTGGCTCGCCCACCGAGCGTCGGCGTTTTCTCGACCTGACGCTTTCGGCGGTGGACCCTGCCTACTATCATGCCCTGCGGCGTTACCATCGCGGGGTGGCGGAGCGGAACCGGCTGCTCAAGCAGAACGGTTCCGCCGCAGAGCTGAGTGCCTTTGAGGCCGAGATCGCGCCGCAGGCGGTGGCCTTGGCTCGACGTCGGGAGCAAGGATTCGAGGCCTTGCGCAGGGTGTTGACCTGCGTCTACGAGGGAATCGCCGAGGCCGATGAGGGCCCGGAAATGGTTTTTCAGGCGAGTGATTCCTGCGAATCGGAAGACGCTGTGGCGGCCATGTTGCGAAACAGCCGCAAGCGGGATGCGATTGTCGGGTCGACCCAGAAGGGGCCGCACCGGGATGATTTTGCTCTGCGCCTGCGGGTCGGCGGGGCCCGTGAATATGCCTCCGACGGCCAACAGCGAGGGTTGTGTGTGGCGCTTCGTATCGCTCAAGCCCGATTCTTTCATGAGCGTTTGGGAGTGCAGCCGGTGATCCTGGCGGACGATGTCCTTGGTGAGCTAGACCCGCACCGCAAGGCCGGCTTCTGGAAGGCGTGCCCGGAAGACTTCCAGATCATCGCCACCGGAACGGAACTTCCGGACCGTCCCGAAAGTTGGAGTGTCTGGCAGGTGAGACAGGGGGCCTTTGCCCCGCTGATGCCATAGCGCTGCGCTCCTATTCGGGGAGGCGAAGTTCTTCGGTCAGGCTCAGTTGTCCGTGTGGGTCGCAGTTGGCGCGCAGTCCGATAAAGCCTTCGCTGTAACGGTCATAGTAGGGCCAGAGCAGGGTTCGGTCGGTTACCGGAATCGGCAGGCTGTCGATGCGCTCGCGGCTGAAGAAGGCGAAATGCCCTTCATCGATGGCTTCGGGCAGTCCGTGCATGCGGCGCTTGCAATCAAACAGGAACATCAGCCAGTGGCCGGTGCCCTCATAGCTTTTTTCCGAGATGTATCCGAAGCAATGCAGGTCCTCGTCTCCCAGTTTCAGGCCGACTTCCTCCATGGTCTCACGCCGGGCGCATTCGTAGGGGGACTCGCCCCGATGCATGTCGAGCTTGCCCCCGATGGGGCTCCAGCACCCTTGGTTGGGAGACTTTGTCCGTTCAATGAGGAGATGTTCACCCGCGTCATTTCGGATGAATACAAGTGCGCTGATTTTGAAGGGCAAGGTGTCCGCCATGCCATGACGCTTTGCAAAGATTTGCGGTCTGCAAGTGTATTTCCAAGTGATTCGGGTGGTTACGCAGCGATGATGCGCTCTAATCCGCGATATCAGAGGGAAAGAATCCCATTCATTAAATGAAAAATAGGTTGCTTCATGCTGAGTCTCTCCATAACCAAGTCCCCATTATCGGCGCACTAAAGCGCGGATTCATTGTTTACCTTCCGATATGAAACAGATTTTCACCCCAATCCTGTTGCTTTTTGCAGCGCTGGCGGCTTACGGCCAGCAGCCCATGATCGAAGTCCAAAAAGTCGACTTCAAGACGACCAACGACAAGTGGACGCAAGTCGAAGTCGAGCTTCTCGCCAATAAGAACCTGCTTCCGGATGCCCGGGACGAGAACTATGTCGAGGACATCAAGGTCAAGCTTTACCTCGGTTACCTGATCGATTCCAAGGCGAAGAAGTACGACTACTACACTTCCGAGCTTGAAATCGTGATGATGGAGTCCGGTGACAAGAACAGCGTGTACTTCTACCTGCCGGGGATCATCGTCGACCGTGACGGCCTGGACACGATTCCGACATACTTCTATGTCGAGATCAGCGTGGGGGGCGAGGTGATGCCTCCCCAAGAGCGCGCCACGACGAACGACAGTGACTTCCGCCGGTCCTTTCTCAACACCTTCGTTTCCAAGGCGGACAGTGAAGGGGAGGCGAACAAGGACCTGTTGATGCCGATCTACCTGGCACCTTCGACCGCTTATGGTCGTATCAGTAATTTGCCGCTCATCCTTCGCAGGGATGTCCGCCCCTAATTATAAACCGTTCATTTTATAAAGAAACTATACAGAACTAAATGAGTAGCGCCAAACGACTAATCATTAACTGTGGGGCCAGCCACGTGACCGCAGCGGTCGTCGCCTCGTCCGGCGGCAGTCTGCAAATCGACACCTTCGTCGCGGAACAACTGGTCTATGATTATTCCAATGATGATGCCTGGCTCGGTGCGCTTTCGGATGCGCTCAAGGAGCTTTGTCGTCAGCACAAGCTGTCCGGCAAGGCCACTTTCATCATCCCCGGGAACCAGGTCCTGACCAAGACCTTCCGCATCCCGCATGTGGAAGACTCGAAGCGCGCCCAGATCATCGCCTTTGAGGCCCAGCAGAACATCCCTTATCCCCTCCACGAGGTGGTCTGGGACAGTCAGGTGGTCGGTGATGACGGGGTGGAGACCGAAGTGCTCTTCATCGCATGTAAGTCGGATACGATCGATGAGTTTTGCCGGGTGGTCGGGCAGGCCGGGTTGACGCCGGAGTCGATCAGTGCCGCCACCGTGTTGGACTACAATGCGCTCCAGTTTGCGGACCCTGCGCTGGAAGGCGAGGTTCTGCTCATTAATGTGGGCGCCCGTTCGACCAATTTGCTCTTCCGCAATGATGACGGTATATTTGTCCGTAACATCGCATTGGGCGGCAACGCGCTGACCCAGAATATTGCGGATAGCCTGGGCAAGAGCTTCCCTCAAGCCGAGGAGATCAAGCACCGCTTCTTCAGCGGGCAGTTGGATTACTCCAATGATGACTCCGGGGCCAAGCTCCTGAATTCCTGCGCGGATTCCTTCATGCGCCGGATGGGGCAGGAAATTACCCGCTCCATCGTGAACTACCGTCGCCAAAAAGGTGGCGGGGCGCCCAAGCAGATCCTGCTGAGCGGCCGTGGTGCCCTGCTGAGCGGCTTGGCCGAGAAGCTGTCTGAAACGCAAAAAGTGACGGTCGAGTTTTTCGATCCGCTCTTGAATGTGACGCTGGATGGCGCGATCGACATCGATCCGGATGTCCTGCGCCTGCAAGCCAGCGAGATCATCGGTGAAGCGGCCCGCGACCAGATTGCGGATCCCGCCTGTGCCAACCTCTTGCCCGAGGCGATCCAGAGCGAGATGCGTTTTTCGCGTCAGAAGCCTTTCCTCATTCTGGCGGCGGCCTGCCTGGCCGTGGCTCCCTGGCCCGTCTTCCTCGCAGCCAACAGCAAGGCTGCGGTCTATAAGGAGCAAGTCGCTGAAATTCAGCAGCAGATTCCGCCGCTGCAGTCCCGCAAGGCGCAAATCTTTGAATACCAGGAAAAGGCGGAGGCCCTGAAAGCTTCGATCCAGCAAGTGGAAGGGCTGGTTAGCACGAAGACCAACTGGATCCAGTTCTTCGCGGATCTTCAGGAGAGTCTCGCGCTGGCCAAGGATGTCTGGCTCGACGGGCTCAAGGTGCAACGCTTCCAACCGGAGAAGGGGACCGCTTCCTACGAGGTGGTCGTGGAAGGGCAGATGCTGGTGCGTGAGACGGCCAATGGCGCGCAGTCCATTGACCAGAATACACTCTCCCGCCGGATCAAGAGCCTGCAATCCAGTTTTGAAGGTTCCGAGTTCGTGAAGGCGACCAAGCAGCCGAAGATCTCGTGGAATCAACTACGGGAAGGGCTCAATGTGCTGCCTTTTGAGATTACCCTGGAGATCGACACTGCCAAGCCGCTCTAGGCGTTCATCACTGTTAGAGATTTTGAATTTATGGCGTTTATAAAGAAAAACCTGGTCTTTAGCCTCTTCGTGCTGATCGCCCTCGGCGTCTGTGCGGCGGGCGCCTACATGGCTTTTTCCGCGAATGGAAAGCTCGATTCGCTGCAACGCGAGGTAAAGACTGCCGAACAACAACATCGCAGCTTGCTGCAGGCCGCTCCGTCCCCTTCGGCTGACAACCTGGTCGCCGCGGAAGATAATGTGAAGCAGCTCACTGCGGAACTGGGCAAGATACGTGAAGAGCTGCGCCGCGGATCGCGCATCAACGCCTCGGACGATGGTGTGCGTGTGATGGCGGCCATCCAGCAGTTTATCTTCGACTTCCAACGCAAAGCGGCCGCCCATACCACGGAGAAGTTGGAGGAAGCGAAAGCGCTCGACCCGGAAGCGACCCGGCCGGACATGGTGGGCAATGATTTTGCCTTCGGCTTTGAGGCCTACCTCAAAGACGCCACGATTCCGAACGATCCGACGGTAGTTCCGGAACTGGACAAGCAGCGCCAAATCCTGACTTACCTGATGAACCAACTGATCCAAGCCGATCCGATGACGATCGAATCGGTCCAGCGGGAATTGATCGAGCAAGCCGCGGCGACCGACTCGCGCTCCTCCAGCAAGGGCTTTGCGATTGATCCGGCGATTACGGCGGCAGTACCCGGCGCGATCGATACCATGGCGTTCAGCGTGACCTTTACCGGCAAGACCAGCGCCTTGCGGGACTTCCTCAATGAGTTGGCGCAGTTTAACATGCCGATTGTCGTGCGCAGCGTGACGGTGGAACGTCCGAGCGGCAGCGCCACGACCGTGACGGCACCGCGCGGTGGACTCGAAAGTATCTTCGGTGCCTTTGAACCTGCTAAAAATGCAGGGACAGGGGACGCGGAACCCGAGACACAGAAGCCGGTGGTGGAAAACACCGACTCGCGCTTCAGCGTCGTGCTCGAATTCATCGACATTGTCCTTCCGACTGAAACCACCGAAGAGGCCTCCTGATCGGTATGAAGAAATTTTACGACAAACTTATTTTCCTTCTGGCACTGCTTGCTCTGGCTGCAGGCTGTGCGGTCTACTTCATGCAGTCGGCCCCGGCTCCGGTGACATCGGCTTCGATGGGCGATCACCCGTATGAGGCGGTTCCGGTTCCGGATTCGAGCGCAAGTGATGCGCACTGGCCCATGGCGGAGGCCCCGGCCGATGCGCCCGACGAGCTCTTTGATGTCTTTACGCCGCCCAAGATCTGGCTCGATACCGAGACGCTCGAATTTGTTTTTCAAGCACCGTATGTGGACCGTCGGGGTGACAAGCCGATCCCCTTCGGTGTGGAATTCGTCGACTTTGCACAGGTACCTTTCCGCCTGCAGCTTCAGGGCTATGTCGAAGAAGATCCTTCCGATGCCACCAAGTCGCTGCTTCTCTTCGGCGATGCGGAAAAGGGTGAGCGCGTCCGTGCCCGTGTCGGGGATGAAAAGACCGAATACGGCTTCAAGGTCGTCGATTTCGAGGTCAAGAAAGTCGTGGCTGCAGACAACAGTATTACGCGCGAAGCCAAGGCCACCATCCTCGATCTGCAGACCAATCAGGAGGTTGTTCTGGTGCCCGGTGAGATCCTGATGACGGACGAGTACACCGTGACCCTCCAAGCTACGGATGTCCCGGATTTGAAGTTTGAGTTCAGTCAGGCGCCCGAATCCTTTGAAATTGCTGGTTCCCAGTATGTATTAGAGGAAATTAACCTTGAAGAACCCAGTGTTAGCGTGAAGAAACAGGGGGACGGCGAGAACGAAGCGGTCACCAAGAAACTCACGCTCAGTAAGAAGACAAATACCAACACCGTCAAACCGGTTGCCCCAAGTCCAGCTCCCGCGATCGATTCGGGGAGCGACCTCTTCGGGTTCTAACCGGATCTTTAGTTTACATTCCTGTAGATTTCGAAATAACAGCAACGTTGCCTAGATAACATTATGAAGAAATACCTCGCCCTACGCATGCGTATCGCCGCCATCCTGATGGCCGCGGCGCTGGGATCATTCGCGTTCGTCGCACCCCAGGTCGCCGATGCGCAAAGCACCACGGATAAAATCCGCCTGATGGCCGAAACCTTGCGCGCCCGCGATTCAGGTGATTTGCTTCTGGCCAAGGACAAGGCCGAAGAATTGATTAAGATCGCCCCGAACGATGAAAACGTGCAGCGCCTGCTCGCTTCCATCAACCGCGATCTCGAACGCCAAGGCGGTGCGCCCGAAAGCGCTGTCTTCGGCCAAGCCGCCGATGCTTCTCCGGAAGCTGCCATGGAATCACCTGCCGCCGCATCGATGGGCAGTAGCAGCGCGGATTCGCTGGCCGAAGCTGCAGCAGCGGATCAAGCCTCCAAAGTGGCCGCTGCTGAAGCCGCCATGGACGAAGCCGAAAAGCTGGCTGAGCTGGGTGCCTATTCCGATGCGACCGCACTTTTGGATTCCGCTAGCGCCAGCCTGACTCTGAACACCGCAACCGCTCAGGTTCTGGAAGATCTGGAAGAAGCCAAGGGTGACGTCGTCCTGGCCCAAGCCGAAGCGCTTGCCGAATCCGGCAACAACAAGGGCGCCGAAGCACTTCTGGAAGATTACTTCGCTGCAGGCGGCAATTCCCGCAAGGCCCGCTCGCTGGCCAAGAAGCTGGATGCGGCCATTTCCGATCCTTACAGCATTTCGATCGCTGAAGTGAGCCCGGAGTTTGTCGAGCAAAGCAAGATCGTCCGTGACCTGCTTACCCGCGGCCGTGCCCAGTACTTGAACGGGGACTACGATGCCGCAGCCTCCACCTTCAAGGAAGTGGAAGCCCGCGATGCAAACAACGCGGAAGCCAAGGCTTTCTCTACCAAGATTGCCGAAGTGCTCGGCAAGATCCACAAGCAAAACCACTACAAGACCCGTGAGCAAATGCTGACGGAAGTCGATCAAGGCTGGGAGCGTCCCAAGGTCTTCGATATCGCAACGGGCCCGACTCAAGAAGTTATCAATGTCGACCTGAAGAAGAAGATGGAGAACATCATCATTCCTCAGGTCAACTTCTCCAGCATGGAGTTGACCCGTGTGATCGAAACCCTTTCCGAGCTGTCGGTCGAGTATGATGCCGAGCGCAAGGGCGTGAACATCGTTCCGCTTTTCGATCCGAACCAACGCAACCCGCGTGTGAACATCACGCTGCGTAACCTGAACCTTGACCGTATCCTCGGTTTCGTGACCGCCCAGGTGAATTTCGCCTACGATGTCGGCACCGATGCGGTGACCGTCTCTCCGGATGGCCAAGGCACCAGCGGTAACACTGTGACCGAATTCTTCCCGATTTCCCGCGCCACCATCATCCGCATCACCGGTGGTGACAGCGGCGGCGCCAGCGCCGGCCCGGTGGATCCCTTCGCTCCGGCTCCGGCTGGTGGCGGCGGTGGCAGCGCCGATGACCGCACCGAGAAGATCAAGAGCTTCTTCCAAAGTGCCGGTGTCGATTTCACCATCCCGGGAGCCAACCTTGCTTTCGACGGCGAACAGCTGATCGCCACCCAAACCCGTCGCAACCTCGACCGTATGCGCACCATCCTTCGTAACTACAGCGATGTGAAGCAGGTCGAAATCGAAGCGAAGTTCCTTGAAGTGTCCCAGAACGACCTGGATGAACTCGGCTTCAACTGGAATGTATCCGATGAAGACGGAAATGCGATCTTCACCTTCGGCGGTCAAAGCCTTGCGGAACGCTACAGTGTTGCAGGTGAATCCTCCAACATCAGCATCAGCTCTCCTGCAACTGCGATCTTAAACAGTGATGGTGACGTTATTGGGGTCTCGGCAGCTATCGATAAGGATCTTGCCTTGCTTCCTCCGTCACTGCCGACCCAAATCGATCTGGCTGCCGAAGTGGGTAATTTGGCCACTGCCACCGGTTGGTCGGTCTTGGGCTACGATGTCGATTTTGCCTTGCGTGCACTGGCTCGCAAGTCGGGCAGCGACCTCATGAGCGCACCGAAGGTAACCGTTCTTTCCGGTAAGCGTGCGAATATCACGGTCGCCCAGGAACTTCGTTATCCGGAAAGCTATGGTGATATCGAGTCCACCGTTTCTTCCAACAACTCCGGCGGGGCTGCGATTTCCATCACTGCCGGTACGCCGGAAGATTTCGTTACCCGCAATGTGGGGGTCGAGATGTCCGTGACACCGAACGTCGAAAACGACGATACGATCAGCTTGATTCTTGAGCCGCGTGTCACCGAGTTCGAAGGCTTTGTCGAATACGGTGGTCCGAGCGTCGCTTTGGCCGGTTCAACGATCGCGACTGTTCCTGCTGGCTTCTACCAGCCGATCTTCTCCACTCGTGAAATTTCCACAGAAGTGACTGTCTTTGACGGTGCGACTGTTGTGATGGGTGGTTTGACTCGCGACGAAGTGAAGTCCATTGATGACCGGGTTCCGGTGCTGGGTGATATCCCAGGGGTGGGTCGCCTGTTCCGTTCGGAAGGTGAAACCCGTCAAAAGCGCAATCTCCTGATCTTCGTGACGGCCAACCTGGTGAGCCCGGGTGGCTCGCCCGCCAAGCAAAGCTACCGTAATGTCGGTGCCAATGAGCTCTTCCAAAACCCGACGATCATGACTCCGAGTGGGTCTGTGAATCGTGGGATCAAGAGCGCAGAAGCTGAGTAAGCGGTCTCTCTGAGATAAAGTTATTTCTCCTCGATGGGGGCTTGCTCAACAGCAAGCCCCCATTTTTTGGTTCACCGTCGATTTGCGGGATTCGGCATGGATCATTCACGCATGAATCCGGGAGGCAGCAAAGCAAACGCTCTCCTCTTCTAAAGGGAGGGGAACAGCGAAGCGGCGAATGGCACGACCTTAAGGCTGGTTTGAGAGGAGATAGGCCTTCGAGTCGCTTGCCGGATTTGAGATTGGGAGGGCGGCTGTCCCCAGCCGCCGTGCTACGTACTATGTGATGCGAAGCCTCGACATGATTGCCGTGCCGCGGAAGCGAATCGTGCTAATCTGGGCTCGGTGTGCCGAATCGTGGCGGCTGGGGGCAGCCGCCCTCCCGTGAGGTTGGGCCATTTCCCCCGAAGCTCCCTGTCCAGCCGGTCGGTGACGCGGCTACTTTCTGTCGGGTCTCAATGCCAGTTGAAAGTGGAATCAGAGTCATGGGGCTGTCTCCGGTGTTTTTATCACGCGGTAGATCCTGAAGCGAATGCGCTCTTTGGGAAAGGTTCCATAGTAGGGTAGTTCTTGTAGCCAGCCGGGAAGTAACTGTCCATTGGCCAGGCGGTGTGCGAAGCTTGTGCCCGCTGAATCGGTTTCGGCTCTGGCCGCCCAGGTGACGAGTGCTTCGAAGGGCCCGTCCTGTACATCACCCTGGACGACGAGGTAGTCGGCTTCCGCTTGGCGGACGGCGGCCCAGGCCTCGTTGTCGCTTTGCGCGCTAAACAGTTCAGAGGCGAGGCGAAGGCCGTCGGTGTTTTCCCAATAGAAGCTACCGATCGGATGGATTGCAGGAACCAGTGCGGGGCTTGCGGCAAAGGCATAGGGCATGGCGACCCGGACGGCTTGCTCTTTGGAGTAGGATTGCAGGTTTAAATTCAGGTCGCGGCTGCCGGTTTGCAGGATCATGTCGGCGACAAACTCCCGGCCGGGTTTGGTTTCGATCCGCGACCAGTCGCGCAGCCAGCCCAGTAGGCAGAGGGAACAAAGAACCAAGCCCAGTATGCGGCCTGAACGTCCTGAGGACAAGGTGAGGGCGAGTTGCAGGCAGGCTGCGGTCGCGAGCAATCCGAGCCAGCGGGTCTGCATGCAGGCAAGAAGTATCAGGCCCAGGAGGAGAACGTAGCCGGGACGTATCTCCTTGGGGGACTGGAAGACGGGAATCGCTGCCAGGCATGCCGCGAGGCTGAGTAACATGGGGTGGAGGAAGAGGCTGCTTTTCCAGATCCCGTTCATCCACGGGCTTTGGAACTCGACGATGGAGTCATGAATCCTCCGTGCAAAGGGGTCGAACCAGATATGGGAGGCTTGGCCGTGTAGGCCGATCCAGATCAAGGGGGTCAATCCGGCCAGCAGCCCGATACTGAAATAGACCGTCCGTCTTTTGGAATTGCCGGCCATGAAGGCGGCGGCAGCGACCATGCCCGAACCGGCTTGGGCTAGGATAAACACCGGATGGAGCGAGGCAATCGATGCCGACCACTGCATCCGGCCGTCCAGGAGCCCGAGAACGAGGATGCCGGCGGACGAAAGGAGCCCCCAGCCCAGACAGGCAGTGGCCATCCGTTTGTTAGCTTCATCGTTTCCGCTTCGATTTAGATATGCGGCGAGAATGAGGGCGGTGGTGATGAGTATGCCGATCGCGGCTTGGGTGGTCGCACTGACCCACCAGCAACCGGCGCTGCCGAGACTGGCAAGAAGCGTCCAGCCGATGTTGCGGTGGCGGAGCAGGGCATAGAGGCCGATAAGCTGGAGCGTGAAAAAACTCTGGAACATGGCCTCATGGTCCAGCCGGGAAAAGGCGAAGTCCCAGGCACTGCCGGCATTGAAAAAAAGCAGGACGGCGAAGAAGGCCGCGCTCCACGCCTTGTCCGTCTTTAGCAACAGGAGCATGCAGAAGGCGCACAATATGAGTAGGACGACGCTACCGATCCAGTGTGCCGCCTCATGTATGCCGCGTACCACCGTCCAGTCATGCCATTGTGCATTGAGCCATCCGCTGAGATGCAGCAGGCGCGCCAAGCCGGAATGCCAAATGTTGGCCCGGCCTTCGGGCGGTCCTTCGTCGCTGCGCCAATGCAGGACCCCCGTGTCGCCGGCCGCCAGAGAATCCGCCAGATGCACCCACTGATAGCTGTCATTCGAGCGATAGAGCGGATACTGCCAGGCCAATTCGCTGGTATCCATCGCCTGCTTCCACTCGGGAGGGAAGAAATCCGCCGACCGCTGCACCCAGACCTGGTTCCACTTGTGCCAGCTCCAAAGGGTGGCCAATACCAGCCCCGCGAAGACCAGTGCCAGATAGAGCCACCGGTAAGCGGACTCTTTCGGGGATGTCTTTGCTGCGGCCATGTGCCCCTCATGTAGTGCGAGGCGCGTGGATTCTTCAATCTTTCTCTCAAGCGCGGATCCCCTAAAATCGCACATCGGGCTTTCATTCCTGCGGAAGCTGGCTAGCGTGCGGGCATGGAGTGGATCGATAGTCATTGCCATTTGGAAGTCTTTCACAAACAGGGGCAGTTGAAGGAGGCCCTTGAACGGGCGGCCGCCGCCGGTGTGCACCGTTTTGTCACGGTGGGTACCGGGCCGAAGGACTGGGTGCTCTATCGCGAAATGCACGCTGCCCATAGCGGAACGATTGATTACACTGTCGGGCTGCATCCCTGCTCCGTGGACGAAGACTGGTCCGCAGCGGTCAGCCAGATATCGACCTTTTTCATGCCGCCGTCGGCGCCGGTGGCGCTTGGAGAGATCGGCCTGGACTTCTTTCATTTGCCGAAGGATCCGGTGGCGGCGGGCGAGCAGATCCTGTTGCAGGAGGCGGCATTCCGCCAGCAGCTGCTGCTGGCGCATGAGATTGGTTGTCCGGTGGTCATTCACAGCCGTAAGGCATTCAAGGAGACGGTTGAGCTGATCGACGAGTCCGGCATGGACTGGACTCGTGTGGTCTTTCATTGCTTCAGCTACGGGGCTGAAGAGATGGCACTGCTGCGGGAACGCGGAGGCCGCGGCTCTTTTACGGGAATCGTGACCTACAAGAATGCGCCGGATGTCCGCGAAGCCCTGCGTCTGCAGGGGGCCGAGACCTTGATGCTTGAAACGGACTGTCCCTACCTCACACCTGAACCGCATCGCGGCAAACCGAATGAGCCGGCTTATGTCGCCGACATTGGGCGGCGCTGCGCGGAGGCCCTGGCGCTCGCACCAGAGGTTTTGGCCGAGCGGACCGTTGCCAATACAAAGGCCTTTTTCAACCTCTAGCGTTGTAAGTGTGGTGGCTCGGTTCGTAAGGGCGCGGTCGAAATCGCTATCGCGCTTTCGCTACACCTCAAAATAAATGTGGTGCTGACAGAATTAACGTCTATTCACGTGTTCAAAACACGTCACTTAAACCGTGCCGTGCTGACGGGTGAAGATCGCGACCGTCGGTTTGTCCTTGCCTGCCTTGCCGATGCGTCGGCTCAGTTCCCAGCCCGGGATTTCCGGGTGCAAATTGCCAGGCAGTTCAAGTAGCACGCGCGCATCCACCGCCGCTATCCGGTTGAGTACCTGTTCAAAGATGCGGGGCAGTTCCGCTTCGATCCGGGAGTAGGGCGGATCCAAAAAGATTAGGTCAAAAGCGTCTTCCGGTCCCCGGATCGTATACACGTCACTGCTTTGCACGGCGAGGGCGCCTGGGTTTAGATTCGCGCTCTTGGCGACGGCTGCGGCATTTTGACGCAGGCAGTTCAGGGCGTCCTTCTGGTTTTCATAGAAGCTGCAACTCGTGGCCCCGCGGCTGACGGCTTCCAGCCCGTAGCTGCCGGTGCCGGCAAAGAGGTCCGCGACGCGACAGCCTTCCACACTGGGTCCCAGACTGGAGAAGGTGGCCTCCCGCATCCGGTCGGTTGCGGGGCGTGTCTGGTCACCCTTGGGGGTCTTCAAGGGAATGCCCCGGGCTTTGCCTCCGGTGATGCGCATTTGGGTTGTTAGTTGCTGGTTGTTTGTTGTCGGATGCTGGTGGATCGTCGCTTAGGTGAACGTTCAACTGGCAACGATCATCTAACAACTATCGAACCGCTTTCCAGACCCGAAGCAGACTCTCGATCAGCTCGGGCAGCTCGGCCAGCGGGATCTGGCTGGCAGCGTCGGAAATGGCTTTTTCCGGATTCGGGTGAGTCTCGAGAAAGACGCCGTTGGCTCCGGCGGCGAGGGCGGCCCGTGCCAGCGGCGGGACGTACTCGCGTTGGCCGCCGCTGACTCCGCCGGCGGCTCCGGGCAGCTGCACACTGTGCGTCGCATCGATCACGGTCGGATGTCCGTTGGCTGCCATGATGCTGAAGCTGCGCATGTCGACCACCAGGTTCTGGTAGCCGAAGGTCGTGCCGCGATCGGTCTGCCAGATCTCCTTGGCGCCCGCTTCCTCCAGTTTGTCCGTCACGAATTTCATTTCGTAGGGGGAGAGGAATTGCCCTTTCTTGACGTTGATGGCGCAGTCCGTCTTCGCTGCGGCCACCAGCAGGTCTGTCTGGCGGCAGAGAAAGGCCGGGATTTGAAGGGCATCCACGACCGCGCCAACTGCCGCGCATTGTTCCGGCAGGTGAATATCGGTGATGGTGTTGAAGCCATACTCCTTGCGGATGGTTTGGAAGATTTCGAGGCCTTCTTCCATGCCGGTGCCACGGTTGCTGTGAATCGAGGTCCGGTTGGCCTTATCGAAGGAGCCTTTGAACAGGATATTCAGCTCGGGGTGCTTGGCTTGCAGAGCGGACAGGGCGTCGGCTACAGGGCGGCAGGTGTCGAGTCCCTCGAGGGAGCAGGGGCCGGCAATGAGGAGAAGCTTGTTCGCATCGTAAATCATGATCCTGCTATATGAACATGTCCGCGCGAAGGCCAAGCCGGAATCCGATTAATCCGCTTCCGTCCCCGATTTTACCAGATGTCCTTTGTAGACCAATTGGGCGAGCCCGTCGGCATAGACGTAGCTGTCGAAGCCTTCGGTTTGCATCACGGTGTCACCTGCTTCTTCCTTGAAAGTCTCCTTGATCTGGTAATCGGTTGCCCGCTGCATGTCGGCGGGGATCCAAACGATACCCCCTTCATGCCGGGTTCCGATGAATTGCTCGGTCTGCCCGTCACTGTGGCTGACTTCGGATATCAGTTTCCCTTCCACGATTTTGGTTTCCGAGCGGGAACTACTGATCCCGCTCTCCCGCTGGCTGACGGAAACGCCGCGCAGGATGCCGTCTTTGTACCAGTACTGTTGCTCGACGATGAAAGTTTCCGAATAGTCGCTTGCGCTCGAGTAGACCGTGAATTCGCCGACCCAGCGGCCTTCGTATTGTTTAACCAGCTCGGGGGGTAAATCCTCTGCGGAGAGCATCCGTCCCAGGACGCTTAGAATGAGCAACAAGCCGGCTTTGCGGATCATAATCGCTTAATGATCGTATGTAAGTTGCTAATGTCAATTCTCTTATGGACCGGAGAGGTGGCTCTCCTCCGCGTTATGTATGGATGGGGATGGCGATACGTTCCCGCTTACGGAAATAGTGTACTTGCTCAAAGCCTTTGGACTGGAGGAGTGGGAGGATGGTATCGAAAAATTGACCGACACTTTGCGGACGGTGGGAGTCGGACCCGATGGTGAGTTTGACGCCCATTTCGGCGGCCCAGTCGAGGATGATCGGGTCGGGGTGGACCTCGTAGTCACCTTTGGTCAGGCCACTGGTGTTGACCTCCATGCAAATGTCTTCGTCGACAATCGTCTGGAGGAATTCGCGGATGACGGTCTCGTGCTGGGCGGGCTTGAACTTGCGAACCACGCCATAGGTGCGGATCACGTCCGGATGCGACATGCTGTCGTAGCGGCCGGATTGTGCTCCATCGATGAGGTGGCGGAAGTAGGAGTCGATGCGCATGGCATCGGAGTGGACTTTGTTCTCCTTGAGCCAGGTCAGGTAGCTCAGGCACTGTGCATGGAGGGAACCGAGCACGAAGTCGAAATCGTAGGCGGCGAGGATTGCATCCATCGGGGTCATGTGGGCCTCGTCCGGAAAGACTTCGGCTTCGATTCCGCAGAGGACCTCGACGCCGAGCGGCCGGGCCTGGTCCGCGGTCTGCCGGACGAGTTCGACGTAGTCGTCCAGCTCGTGGCGCTGCATGCGGATCCCTGTCTGTCCGAAGGCTTCCCATTCCATCGGGATATGGCAGGTGATGGTGATCAGCTGAATGCCCCGTTCGACAGCCATCATGGCATATTCGATCGGCTCGCCGATGGCGTGCCCGCAAAGCGGTGTGTGCATGTGACAATCTACCAGCATAATTCGAATCTCCGGAGGCTAGCACTCACAGTTTCCGGCCGGAGGCTCAACTGAAAACGTCGTCTGCCTTCGGATCTTCACCTGTTCAAAGTAATGTATTAGGGTGCCAGGCGTTCGATCGTCCAGCTGTCGTCGGCCTGTCGGCGGTAAATAAAACGGTCGTGCAGCCGGCTGGTTCGCCCCTGCCAGAACTCGAAGGAGCGCGGTACGATCCGGTAGCCGCCCCAGTTGTCGGGCAGGGGGATCTTGCCGTCGGCAAACTTGCGCTTCATTTGCGCGAATTTTTCCTCCAGCAACTGGCGTGAGGTGATCACCTTGCTTTGGGGAGAGGCCCAGGCGCCCAGTTGGCTGGCGAAGGGGCGGCTGAGGAAATATTTGAGTGATTCCGCCTTGGAGACACGCTCGACCTGTCCCCGGACATTGACCTGCCGTTGCAGGGGCAGCCAAAGGAAGGTGGCTGCGGCGTTCGGGTTGCTTTCGAAATCGATCGCCTTCTGGCTGCTGTAGTTGGTGTAGAAGGTCAGGCCTTTGGCGGAAAAATCCTTCAAGAGCACGGTTCGCGTGTTGGGGCAGCCTTCGCCGTCCACCGAGGCCAGGCACATGGCGTTGGGCTCGTCGACTTCGGCGGTGATCGCATCCTTGAACCACTTTTCGAATTGCTCGAAGGGGCTCTTCAACAAGTCGGACTGGTTGAAGCTGTGCTTCGTGTAATTCTGCCTGAGGTCGGAGAGGTCCATTGTGCGTTGTCGGTTGTTCGTTGAGAGTTGATTGTGACTGGATCAAGTCAACTAACAACAATCATCGAACAACGTCCCACTAAACCTGTTCCGCCAGCCAGCGTTCGGCTTCGATGGCGGCCTGGCAGCCCATGCCGGCAGCGGTGATGGCCTGGCGGTAGACATGGTCGACACAGTCGCCGGCGGCGTAGAAGCCGGGGAACTTGGTCTTCACCTGGCTTCCGCTTTCGGGGATGATGTAGCCGTCGCCGTCGCGGTCGAGGAGGCCGTCGACAAAATCAGTGTTGGGGATGTGGCCGATGGCGATAAAGACGCCCTTGCAGGGAATCTCGCGTTCCTCGCCGGTTTTGGCGTCCTTCACGCGGATGGCACGGGTAAAGCCCTTCTCGTCCGCAATCACTTCCTGAGGCAGTGAGTTCCAGGCCATCTCGATCTTTTGGTGCGAGGTGGCGCGGTCGGCCATGATCTGGGAGGCACGCAGCTCGTCCCGGCGGTGGATCAGGGTCACCTTGGAGCAGAAGCGGGTGAGGAAAAGGGCTTCCTCACAGGCGGAGTCGCCCCCGCCGATCACCACGACATCCATGTCGCGGTAGAACGCGCCGTCACAGGTAGCGCAGGTGGTCACTCCCTTGCCGCCGTACATTTCCTTTTCGCCGGGGATGCCCAGCAGTCGGGGGCGTGCGCCTGTCGCCACGATGACCGACTTGGCCTCGTAGGTCTTCTCGCCGGCATAGAGCTTTTTTACCCCGTTCTCGATCGTGATCTTGTCGACCTTGGCGTGCTCGTATCGGGCGCCGAATTTGGCGGCCTGCTTGCGCAGGTTGTCCATCATCATGAAGCCGTCGATGCCCTCGGGGAAGCCGGGAAAGTTCTCCACTTCCGAAGTGGTGGTGAGCTGTCCGCCCGGTTGGGTGCCTTCGAGCACCAGCGGGTTGAGCTGGGCGCGGCCCGTGTAAATTGCGGCGGTCAGACCGGCGCAGCCGGTCCCGAGAATGATGACGTCTTCCATTGGTAGTATTAAAGTGCTGTGTGCTTGGTAAAACAGCTCAGCATGCTTTCGCGTTCCGGCTGCTCAACCATTTTTCAAGCGAGTCTGCTTTTTCCTGAGAGGCAAATGCGCCCGGATGATTCCGTTTTTCTCAGTTCGGACCTCCGCCCCCGGCGAAGAGCTTCTCCACGTACTTCGCGATCAGGTCGTATTCGAGGTTCACCTTGTCGCCCACTTTCTTGGTGTGCAGGTTTGTGATTTCCATGGTGTGGGGAATCAGCCAGATGACAAATCCGCTGGCATCGACTTCCGCGACGGTCAACGAGATGCCGTCTACCGTGATACTGCCCTTATGCACGATGTAGCGCAGGTTTTCCGGGTTTTCCGGACGGATCCGGAAGAAGAAGTCCTTGCCGCGGGGCTCGATATTCTCGACCACACCGGTTCCGTCCACATGGCCGGAAACAAAGTGCCCGCCCATTCGTGTGCTGGGCAGCAGCGCGCGCTCCAGATTGACCTTGCCGCCGGGGCCGATGCCCTCGATCGAGGTCAGGCGCACGCTCTCGGCCAGCAAATCGAAGTGAATACGTTTTCCTTCAATCGCCACCACGGTCAGGCAGCAGCCGTTGACGGCCACACTGTCACCGATGGCGAGGTCGTCGGTGATGGTTTCGGTATCCAGGATCAGACGCCAGGCGGCCTGCCGGTCCTCAAAGGCGACCACTGTGCCGGTTTCTTCTACGATTCCAGTGAACATGCCTAACACTCAACGCCAATTTCGGCGCTTGTCGCGCCTAAAACACAGTTTTCAAGGCGATGCGGACAACTGATTTAGGGAATTGCTGCCTCGCTTCCCCTTAGCCTTAAGATGTCAATTGTGGATAGGAACTCAGTTCAGGCGCTCGTAGAACAGCAGTTCCCGCTCGGCCAGTAGCCCCGGGTGGAAGATCTGGATAAGGTCGGCCAGCACCTCGTCGGGGTGCACGACTCCGTATTCCCAGATGGGGTTGCCCCCTTCGGGACCGACTTGCCTGGTGTGGTTGAAGACCTTGCCTTGGCGGGCGGCTTGGAACATGGCGAAGCGCGGGTCGGCGGAGCGGAGCGCTGGCATCGTCCGGTAACTGCTGGGGTTGAGCCAGATGTCTGCCTTGGCCGCCTTTAGAAAGACGCGTTCGGTATCGAGTGGAATTCCGCCCTGACTGTCGTCCCCGGCCCAGAGATAGCGACCGCTGGCGTCGGCGATGGCTTGTGCCGTGTAGCTTTTTCCGCCGGGCACATGCCAGATCCCGGAATAGGGGGCGCCACAGAAGACCGTGGGCCGGGTTTTCGCTTGGGCGGCTTGTTCGACCAGCGCATTGTAGCGGGTCGCGATGTCGCGATAGAGAATCTCGGCTTCAGCGTCCTTTTCGAGGAAGGCCGCGATGAATTTGAGCCATTCCGAGCGGGCCAGCGGATGGCGCTCCATGTAACCGGCGGAGAGGACGACGGGTAAGCCGGAGCGGATGAGCTTGGGTGGGACGTCGAAGCTGGGGTCCCCGGAAATACTGGTCAGGATGAGGTCGGGCTGGATCAGGAGCATGCGCTCGATGTCCATGTTTTGCCCAATCTGCATTTTTGCAATCTCGCCTGTTTCGACCCGGGCCCGCACCGTGGGATTGCTGATGAAGTTAGTGGTGGCGGCTCCAACGATGCGGTCGAGGGCTCCCAGTGCTTCCAGATAGCCGATATAGACCGTTTCCATGCAGACGATGCGCTCGACCGGCGTGCGTACGAGCAGGGCATCTTTGGGCAGGTCGGCAGGGAGTGGGGCGGTCTTCGGAACCAGCGCGTAGCGGTAGGTCTGGTCCGAGTTGCGGTAGGCATTGCTTACGGTGAGGAGGCGGTATCCGGGAAACTGCTCGATGTTGAAGTTCTGCGCGTATTCGGGCTCGTCCGCACGGAGCGTGTTCAAGCCGCAGAGGCAAGTGACGAGGACGAGGAACTGGAAGAAACGAAAAAACATGAAAGAGATTGGCGGATCCGGGGATCGCGGCAGGATGTGAGTCGATGAAGCCGAAATTGAGCAAGAATCTGGATGAAGTCTGCTATCCTTATATTTATGAGGATTCGCTCAAGTGTGATTATGAAATACACACGGATGAGATGTGCCGTCAAATCGGCGGAATCCTTGCGGTCATGCCTCCGGAGTTTCCGGAACTCATTGCGGAATTGGAAGCGCTTCAGCCGATGGTGTATCACTTGAACGGTTCGATCCGGGGGAAGTGTGCCTTGACGGAGGAAGATTTGACCTGGTTGCGGGACTGTTACGCCCGGCACCGCGAGGCGACTGCCGGGGCGATTTCGGGTTTCGTTTTGCCCCGTGGTTCGGTCCCGGTGCCACAGCTCAACAGCGCCAGCTCCGCGGCGAAGAAGGCGATCCGCCTGATGGTTCGCCTGCACCGCGAAGAGGGCCTGGACATTCCGGATGTGCTCCATCGCTTCTGCAATGTGCTTTGCAATTACCTGTTCACCCTGACGATTGTGATCAATCAGGCGCGCGGCTTGAAGGAGATCCCTTTTGAAAGCGGCAGCTACCGGGTCCGGACGCTGAAGCGGAAGGCTGAGGGCCTTTGAGGAAGGATGAAGGCTGAAACCTGAAACCTGAAGGGGGCGAACCGCCCGGAGGGGTCAGGACATGGGTAACAGTTTAGGTTCAAGACATAGGTAACACTTCGTCAGAGCTTGGTGACAGTTGTTAGTATTATTTTTGTAGGTGTTTACGAAGCTTTTTGGGTGTTGCCCTCTCC